>JBGSRY010000558.1:0-7131 GCA_041737325.1 Rhodoferax sp.
GTGAGGCGGTGGTGGCGCTGGCCTCACCCGGCGCGCGTGTGATCCATGTCGGCAAACGTGGCGGCTGCCTGTCCACACCGCAGGCTTTCATTGAAAAACTCATCCTGATGGCGGTACGCGAAGGTGAGCAAGTGGTGCGGCTCAAAGGCGGCGACCCGTTTGTGTTTGGCCGCGGCGGCGAGGAAATGGCGCACTTGCAGGGCGCGGGCATCAGCGTCAGTGTGGTCAACGGCATCACCGCCGGCCTGGCCGCCGTCACCTCCCTGGGGGTGCCGCTAACGCACCGCGAACACGCGCACGGTGTGGTGTTCATCACCGGACATGCCAAACCGGGCGATGCAGGTACGGACTGGCGCGCACTGGCGCACACGGCCCACCACGCCAAACTCACCATGGTGATCTATATGGGGGTGCACGGTGCGCTGCATATTCAGGACGAACTGCTGCAGGGTTTGCCCGCCAACACGCCAGTGGCCATCATCCAGAACGCTAGTCTGGCGCAACAACGTCACGCGGTCTGTACGCTGGCAGACTTGTGCAACACCTTGACCCAAGAGCAGCTTGGCAGCCCGAGTGTGATCGTGGTGGGGAACGTGCTGGAAGGCTTGTTGACGCTGAAAATGTCGCAAAATTCGCACAAACCACAACAATTTGCGGGCGCTTAAAGGCCAGGACGTGCCCCCAAATCGCTATAATCCCCGTCTTTGCTGGCAAACCCCCGCTGCCTGATCAACTTTAAAGCGGGGAAATCGCAGACCAGTCTTCAAACGGCCCGATCTTCCTTTGACAGACAGCTGCACATTCTGGACAACATTACGTAATGACAACGATCCGTGTAAAAGAAAACGAACCCTTTGATGTCGCACTGCGCCGCTTCAAACGCACCATTGAAAAACTTGGTCTTCTGACTGACCTGCGTGCCCGTGAGTTCTATGAAAAACCCACCGCCGAGCGCAAGCGCAAGAAGGCTGCAGCCGTCAAACGCAATTACAAGCGTATCCGCGCCATGCAATTGCCCAAGAAACTGTTCTAAGCCGGTTTCCTGCAGCAGGCTTCACAGCCTGACTCAACAAGCTCGCCGGGGACGCTCAGGCGGGCTTTTTTTATGTCTCAACCCCTCACTGGAGTATCCAGAATGTCACTCAAAGACCAAATCACCGAAGACATGAAAACCGCCATGCGCGCCAAAGACAGCGAGCGCCTGGGCACCATTCGCCTGCTGCTGGCTGCGGTCAAGCAAAAAGAAGTGGATGAGCGGGTGGTGGTGGATGACATCATGATGGTGGGCATTGTGGACAAGCTCATCAAGCAACGCAAAGACTCGGTTGCCGCCTACACCCAGGCGCAGCGCATGGATTTGGCAGACAAGGAAAGCGCCGAGATCAAGGTGCTTGAAGCCTACCTGCCCCAGCGTCTGAGCGCCGCCGAGGTCACGGCTGCGGTGCAGGCCATCGTCACCAGCCTGGATGCCAAAGGCCCGGCCGACATGGGGCGCGTCATGGGCGTGGTCAAAACCCAACTGGCTGGCAAAGCCGATATGGGTCTGGTGTCGCAAGCGGTCAAGGCCGCACTGGCTGGCTGACATCGCCCGGGTCATGCCCCAGCCGCTGCGCTACACCCTGCTTTCACTGCGGGAACTGATCGTTTCCGCTGGCCCCCTGTTGGCGCTGGCAGCTGGTTTGCTGTTTCTGGCCTACGCATGGCTTGACCCGACTCCGCCCAAACAGGTCACGCTGGCCACCGGCCCGGCGCAAAGTGCCTACGACGAATTTGGTAAACGCTATGCCAGCGCGCTGAAAGCGTTTGGCATTGAAGTCAAACTGATCCCCTCAGAAGGCGCTGCACAAAACCTGCAATGGCTCAACGAGGGCAAAGTTGACCTGGGCTTTGTACAAGGTGGCAATGCCCAACCAACGACTCAAAACGAGTCCGAACTGGAGTCGCTGGGCAGCCTGTTTGTCGAGCCACTGTGGCTGTTTTACCGCAGTGATACCCCTTTGAATGCCTTGACCGATGTCAGCCACCTGCGCATGAACGTGGGCACGACCGGCAGCGGCGTGCCGCGCCTGATGGATCGGTTGTTTGACCTGAACCACATGGAGCCGGCGACCCTGCAACTGGCGCATTTGGCGCAAACCCCGGCCACGGTGGCGTTTCTGAACGGTGAATTGGATGCCTTGCTGTTTGCCTCTGCACCAGAGTCACAAATGGTGCAAATGCTGCTGCAAACGCCGGGTGTGAAGTTGATGAATTTTGCCCAGAGCGAAGCTTATTCCAGACGCTTTTCGTTTCTGACCCCGGTCACCTTGCCGCGTGGCGTGGTTGACCTGGCCAGCGACATCCCACCGCAAGAAGTCAAGCTGATCGCCACCACCACCACCCTGCTGGCCCGGCCCCATGTGCACCCTGCCCTGTTGCAACTGTTTGCGCAAACCGCACTGGGCTTGCACGGACAAGCTGGCTGGTTCAGCAACGTGCGCGAATTTCCAAGCGTCTCACACACCGAGTTTGCAGTGTCTGAGGAGGCCCAGCGCGTCATTAGCAATGGCCTGCCGCTGCTGCAGCGCTACTTGCCATTTGCCTATGCCAACCTGATCGAGCGCATGTGGCTGGCCCTGGGGATTATTTTGGCGGTGCTGCTGCCCTTGAGCCGGATCGTGCCGCCGTTGTACCAGTTCCGGATTCGGTCGCGGGTGTTTCGTTGGTATGGCCAACTGCGTGAGATTGAAGCGCGCGCCAGTGCACAGACCCAACCCCTGGCTTCGTTACAAGAGGAACTCGCCGCGCTGGAACAGCGTGTCGGCCAGATCAGCGTGCCTTTGTCGTATGCGGATGAGTTGTATGCGCTGCGCAACTACATTGAACTGGTGCGACAAAAGCTCACCCAAGCCTGAGATCCAGACTATTGGCCATGGCGGTGTGCAACACCCCATCCAGCGCATCTTCAACCATGGGTTGCTCAGACAGCACCTTGAATGCCCCCACCTGGCTCAGGCGCAGCAACATGCGTTTGGTCATCGACTGGGTTTTGCCCTGAACGTTGGTGAACAAGTACATGGTGGCTTGCGGACTGATCCACGTCAATTGCGTGCGTGACCACACCAGGTTGACGCGCAACTCGACCCAGCAGCCAAGGTTCAGGGCCGCCAGCACCAGATCGTGTTCAGCCAGCGTGTCGGCTGCCACCACCGACCGATTTCGAGCCATCGGCTCCGGATGGCGCGCCAGATCATCCGGGAACGCCATCAAACCGGAAACCCGGGCTTCATCAGGGGCCACCCAGCCGTCAGGTTCGCCCGTTAGCGAGACCGCCACCCGGGGCTTGGGCGGCAGCACCGGCTGTGCCGGTTTTTGATCAAATGCCTGTTGATGCAGCTTCATCAAAACATCAAAAAACAAACTGGTTTTGGTGGCTGGGTAATCAATCAGGCGCAGCCCTTCGCGCAGGCAAACCAGCAAACGGGGTACCAATTTGGTCAGCCGGTTCAGGTTGGCCGTGGTGAGCTCAGGCTGGGCACTCCATAGCAACATGGCCACCAGGGCCTTGTAGCCGCCCGGGTCTGTGCTGCCTTTTGTGTTGTTGAGTTGGGCACTGGCCATGACCTGCGCCCAGGGGCCCAACAAAAAATCAACCACGCTCTGCGGCATTTTTTGCAACTCGACGTTGGCACGCATGTCGGCCGCCATTTTGCTGGCCAAAAGATGCCGATCTTCAGCCAACTTCAGCACCACCTTGGCCTGATCGGCTTGTGGCGACGTGTTTTCCTTGATGCCACAGAGTTCCCACTCCAGTTCCAGGCTGGCCAGGGCCACAGCAAACGGCGCAGCACTGTCGATGCTGAGGGTGGACAGTGGGCTGACAAAACGCTCCAGCGATGCCAAAAAGGCAGCAAACAGCGGCTCATCAGGGGAACCAAAAGCCAGGCCATGCTCAGAAATGGCCTGCAACAGACGACGCGCCGGATGCTGCTTGTCACTGAAAAAACGGACATCCACACGCACCAGTCGCAGCAAGGCTGGCTCCAGTCGTGCCAACACCAGACGCACCGGCTCAAGCAGGCGTTGATCCTGAATCAGGTTGTCAACCATCAAGGCCACTACTTCAAGACTCAACACCTGGGCCATGCCTTTGGCTTGATCGATGAATTGCTCGCGCAACGACACATCCACCCCCACCGCCGCACCCATGGCGCTGGTGCCAGGGCGTTGTGTCATGCGCTGCAACAACTGCGCCTGGTCGGCCGGCTGCATGTCCTGCACCGCTTCAAAAGCCGCCGGCAGCGTCGTTTCAAAATCGGTGTTGGGCGCTTGATCTTCTGGCAGCTCCTCAAACTCACGGGCAAATTGAAGCGCAAACGAATCTTTGTTGCTGATCGGCACAACCTGCACCGTGGCATCCGGTTGCTGTGCTTGCAGCGGACTGGATGCAGGGTCTAGTTCTTTGGCCATCAAACGACGCAAGCGCCCCAGGGTCAGGGCCGTTGGCCGGTGCTGTGGGCTCCACGCCGCCCGTGTGGGCTGGCCGCCCACGGCCTTTTGTGTGGTAGTGGCTGCGGGTTTTTGAAGCACCACAAAAACGGCCGGTTGAACCCCCTGGCTTTGCAATTGCAACAGCCAGAGACGGTAAATTTCACTCAGACCATCGCCCAGTGGCGAGGCCATATGCTCCAGCCAGACGGATCGCACACTGGCCGGCAAACCCACGGTTGTCATCAGTTGTTCCAGTGCCAGCACGTACGCATCAGGGCGCAACGGATTACGTGCAGCAGACACCTGGCGCAAGCCCTGCAAGGCGCACACATAGGGATTCAGATCGGTCAATACGTGCTGCGTGTTCAACAGCACTTGCTGCACGGCACGGGCGATGACCACGCGCTCTTGCACCTGGTCTTCATCCATCATCTCCAACTGTTCCATGCGCAGCCCACGGGTAGAGACTTCACCCAACCTGGACTGGGGCGCGTTGTGTTTGGCGAAAACCGTCTCTAACACCTTGGGGTATTGCTCGCACAAACGGGCTGCATGGGTGTCAAGCAGCTTGACACACAGCCCCAGTTGATCACGCACCAATGAAGTGCGCATGTGCACGGCATCGTCATGCATGGACTGGCGCGCCAGCCCCAGGACACGCGCCAGCAAAGGCCCTCCGCCCGCAGCAGCTTGCGCCAGAAACGCCTTGTAGCGTGCCAGATGGGGGCCGGACAATTCATGCATGATCAAAACGACACCGGGTCTGGCAGCCTCACTTCAAGGCTTTGAAGCGCATGCGGTGTGGACGTGCGCCTTCTTCACCCAGACGGCGTTTCTTGTCTTCTTCATAGTCGTGGTAATTGCCATCATAAAAGGTCCAATGGCTGTCCCCCTCGCACGCCAGAATATGGGTGGCAATACGGTCCAGAAACCAGCGGTCATGGCTGATCACCATGATGGAGCCGGCAAACTCCAGCAGCGCGTCTTCCAGCGCGCGCAAGGTTTCCACGTCCAGGTCGTTGGACGGCTCATCGAGCATCAACACGTTGCCACCGGCAATCAGGGTTTTGGCCAGATGCAGGCGACCACGCTCACCGCCTGAGAGCGTGCCCACACGCTTTTGCTGGTCGGCACCGTTGAAATTGAAACGGCCGCAATAGGCGCGGCTGGCCATGGTGAGCTTGCCAATGTTGATCATGTCCAGACCGCCTGACACGTCTTCCCACACGGTTTTTTCATTGCTCAGGTCATCGCGGTTCTGATCCACAAACGCCATTTTTGCGGTGGCACCAATCTTGACTTCGCCGCTGTCAGGTTGCTGCTGGCCGGCAATCATGCGAAACAGCGTGGACTTGCCCGCGCCGTTGGGGCCAATGATGCCGACGATGGCCCCTGCAGGCACTTTGAAGCTCAGGTTATCAATCAGCATGCGGTCACCAAACGACTTGCTGACGTTGATGAATTCAATCACCTCATTGCCCAGGCGATCGGCCACCGGGATGAAAATTTCGTTGGTTTCGTTGCGCTTCTGGTATTCAAAGTCAGACAGTTCCTCGAAACGGGCCAAACGGGCCTTGCTCTTGGCTTGACGCGCCTTGGGGTTCTGGCGCGACCACTCCAGCTCTTTCTTGAGCGTTTTGGCGCGTGATTCTTCACCCTTCTTTTCCTGCTCCAGACGGGCCTGCTTTTGTTCCATCCACGAGCTGTAATTGCCCTTGTACGGAATGCCCGCACCCCGGTCAAGTTCCAGAATCCATTCGGCGGCGTTGTCCAGAAAATAACGGTCGTGGGTGATGGCCACCACGGTGCCACTGTAGCGCTGCAAAAACTGCTCCAGCCAGTCCACCGACTCGGCATCCAAGTGGTTGGTGGGTTCGTCCAGCAGCAACATCTCGGGGTGTTCCAGCAGCAGGCGGCACAGCGCCACACGGCGTTTTTCACCCCCAGAGAGCACGCCAATGACCGCGTCCCAGGCGGGCAAACGCAAGGCATCAGCGGCAATTTCAAGCTGGTGTTCCGAATCTGTCCCAGAAGTGGCAATGATGGCTTCGAGCTGCGCCTGCTCAGCCGCGAGCGCATCAAAATCGGCATCTTCTTCGCCATAGACGATGTACACCTCTTCAAGCCGCGCCTGCGCCTGCTTGACCTGCCCCATGGCCTCTTCAACTGTTTCTCGCACCGTTTTGGTGGGATCAAGTTGTGGCTCTTGCGGCAGATACCCAATGTTCAACCCTGGCATGGGCAAGGCTTCACCTTCAATTTCCTTATCCAGACCCGCCATGATTTTGAGCAAGGTGGACTTGCCAGAACCATTGGTACCGAGCACACCAATCTTGGCTCCAGGAAAGAAACTGAGTGAAATGTCTTTCAGAATATGCCGCTTGGGTGGCACGATCTTGCCGACGCGGTTCATTGAAAATACGTATTGGGCCATGGGTCTTGTGCAATCTAACAGTGTGTAAAAGCGTCATTATCGACGCTCTGTCGGGTCTGCCGCCACTGCACTTGCACCTGCTTTGGCAGACCGTGCGACAATGCAGGCCGTTGTGGGGCTTCAGTTGCCTGCAACGCCAGCACCTTGCTGGGAACCCGCGTACAACACAACGGTTCCATTTTTGATCCCATCTGCCTTTGACTGAATTGACACCAACAGCGTCAAAC
>JBGSRY010000569.1:0-4997 GCA_041737325.1 Rhodoferax sp.
TGCCGCTGGCGCGGTGCTGGCGATTCCGGTGGTGTTGTCCACGGCCGGGGCGGTGCTGGTGGTGAAGGCGGTCGAGGTCTCGGCGCGTGGCACGGTGTATCTGCTGGAGCGTGCCGCAGACGGTGTGCAGGTCAGTGTGGAAGTGGTGGGCAAAAGTGCGGTGGCGGTGTCGACGGGCGTGGGGACGATGGTCACCGTGAGTGTGATCGGGGCCGGGGTATTGCTGTCTGCCGCCGGCGAGGTGATGGCCTTCATCCCCAATGAAATCGGCAAAGCCTTGCTGCACAACGAACGGGTGACGCGATGAGCATGCTGCGATTTTGGCTGGTGGCGCTGGGGTGCTTGTGCGGCCTTCAAATGGCCCACGCCGGGCGGCCTTGCGACACGCCGCAGCCGCCCAAGGTGCAAACCGTCACCCAGGCGCTGGCGCTGGCTGAACGGACGATGAAGGCGCTGGACACCAACGGTGCGCAGGTGGTGCTGCTGGCGCGGGCCGGGCAGGACCTCACCCGGTACGGGCTGCACTATTCACACCTGGGCTTTGCCTACCAGCAGCCCAACGCGCAGGGTCAAAGTTACTGGCGGGTGCTGCACAAGCTCAACCAATGCGGCACGGCGGTGTCTGACATTTATCGTCAGGGCTTGGGGGAGTTTTTTATGGACGATTTGTGGCGCTTTGAAGCCGCCTGGGTAGTGCCCACGCCCGAGGTGCAGGCCAAGCTAATGACGCTGTTGCAGGACGAGCCACGCGCGCTGGCGCTGCACCATAAACCCTACAGCATGGTCAGCTACGTGTGGGGGCAAAAATACCAGCAGTCCAACCAATGGGCTACGGAAACCCTGGCGCTGGCCATGGCCCCCGAGCTTGGTTTGGGGCAGCCCACACGTGCACGCGCGCAGGCCTGGTTGCAGCTCAGCGGCTACCAGCCCAGTGTGTTGAAAATTGGCGCGTTCACGCGGCTGGGTGCACGCATGACGGCAGCCAACGTGGCGTTTGACGACCACCCCAATGAAAAGCGCTTCAGCGACCGCATTGAGACCGTCACCGTGGACTCGGTCTTTGACTGGTTGCAGCGGGCGGGTTTGAGCCACCAGCCGGTGGTGACATTGCGCTAAGGGCGTCACGTAACTGCCATCAAACCGCCATCAGGCTGTCACCTGCGGCAGAGATCATCACGTCGTTACATCAAGGAGAACGACATGAAAGAACTGCCTATTCCGACTTTTGCCTTTGCCCCCGCGTCCATGCCCAGGGGGTCACTTCACCGACCCGAAATCGGCTCGCTTGGCGCGTTACCTGCGGCTCCCAAAGTTGAGCGTGGTGGCTTGCTGGTGTCGTGGGCGCGGCATGTCGATGAGGTTCGCGAAGCCCAGCGTTTGAGGTATCAGGTCTTTGCGCTTGAAATGGGCGCACAGCTCAGTTGCCTGATTCCCGGGCATGACATGGACTTGTTTGACAACTACTGCGAACACCTGCTGGTGCGTGACGAGGTGACGCAAGAAGTGGTGGGCACTTACCGTGTGCTCACACCAGCCCAGGCCAAGCGCGTGGGCAGCACCTACAGCGATACCGAATTTGACCTGACCCGCCTGCGCAGTTTGCGCGAACGCATGGTGGAACTGGGCCGCAGCTGCGTGCACAAAGACCATCGCCACGGCGGCGTGATCATGGCGCTGTGGGGGGCGTTGGGTGAGTTCATGGTGCGCAACCAGTTGGACACCATGATCGGTTGTGCCAGCATCCCGATGCTGCACAACGGCATGGTCAGTGGCGATGTGGCCGCCAGCATCTGGCAGCAGCTTAAAACCACCCACCTGGCTCCGATCGACCTGCATGTGCGCCCACGTTTGCCGCTACCGGTGGAGCAACTTGATGGCAGTTTGCAAGTGGAGCCACCGGCGCTCATCAAGGGCTATTTACGCCTGGGGGCCAAAGTGCTGGGCGCGCCCGCCTGGGACCCGGATTTCAACAGTGCTGACCTGCCGATGCTGATGCGCATCAACGACTTGCCGGCGCGTTACCGCAAGCATTTTTTGGGCGCTTGACCCCAGCCGGTCCAGTCAAACTGCTCAGGGCGAACGCCGCAAACCATCTACCGCCACACGCACGTCGGCGGCCAGCGCCCGGCGGTCGCGCCCAAGCGGGCGCTGCGCTGCGCCAAAGTGCAACGTGGCCTGCAGTGGCGGTGCCTTGAGCGTGCGCCAGACCGAACCCAGCAGGGTGTCGTCATCGATGTAACACGGTGCCTGGCTGGGTGCGCCGCTGCCCACCTCTGAAAATTTCAAGGCCACCGCTTGCACCGGGGCATCGGCAGAAAGGGCCGCTTGAAACAGGTTGGCATGAAACGGCAACACCTGCTGCCCGTTGCTGGTGGTGCCCTCAGGAAAGATGGCCAACATGCCACCGGTTTGTAGCTGCGCAGCCATCAGGTGCACCACACGCAACGCGTCGCGGGGCGAGTGGCGTGCGATGAACAGGGTGCCGGTGGCAGCCGCCAGTTTGCCCACCATGGGCCACTGCTGCACCTCCGACTTGGCGACAAAGCGGCACGGGCAGGTGGCCAGAATCAGGTACACGTCCAGCCACGACATGTGGTTGCAGGCCAGCAGCCTTGGGCCTGTGGTGGGTGGCTCGCCAATCACTATTAATTTAATAGCTATATGCTCAATAATCTTATGGGCCCAAGCCTGAATTCGTTGATTTTTTTGAGCCTCGTTCAATGTTGGAAAGACAAAAGTGACAGTGCCCAGACCGTGGGCCAGGTGCAAGGCCACGCGGGCCAGTTTCCAGCAGGCGCGTAACGTGTTCATACAAAAATTTTGGGGTGGCAAACGCCGCATCATCGGGTTTGAATAGGTCAGTTTGATGACACACAGGTGCGCCTTTGGGTGCACCTGCAGCGGGGCTGTGATTCATGAAATTGTCACATCTCTTTCATACGATCACGTCTGGTTTGTACCCGGCACAGTTCGGATGCCGGTCTGCAGTCCACCCTGTTCAACCTTTTGGAAACACCAGACCATGTCTCATTTGCCTCAACCTTCACGCCGCCAGGCACTCCAATTTTTAGCCAGTGCGCCGTTGCTGCCGCTGGGGGCGTTGTCAGCTAGTTCCTGGCTGGCAGGCTGTGCCACGTCGGCCCCCATGGCTGCGGCATCCACGGCCCGGGCGTTTGCTTCTGCCGCGTTCACCTCGATGGTTGCGCCTACGCTGGCCAATCCGGCGGCCATGGCAGCGACCACCGTGGCCTCCAGCCTGCAACTGATGCACACCGACGGCAGCACCAGCCGCCAGGCCCTGGCTTACCAGCCGTTTTTCATGACCGGTGACCAGGTGCCTGACGGCCATGGTGGCACGGTGCTGGCAGGTGGCTACCATGACATCCTGAACCGTCCGATCATCGACAAGTCTTATCCGGGCCAAGAACGCCAGATTTTTTCTGACTGCCCGGACGGCACCTCACTGCTGCAATTGGCGCACCCCAAAGTGGCGGGTATCAAGGGCAAAGCCGTGTTTGCCGTGGTGCAGTTTGAATACGCCACACGCAACCAGGCCGGCGACCAAACCTATGGGACGCTGCCGTCACCGATGGCTGTGCTGACGCTAGACCAGGACCAGGCCAGCGGCCAACTCAGCTTGGTCAAGTACCACAACGTTGATACCTCGCCAGTCAATGGCCTGTGGATCACCTGCGCGTCCAGCCTGTCACCCTGGAACACCCATTTGTCGAGTGAAGAATACGAGCCCGATGCCTTCAATGCCAATGACATGCGCTTCAAAGCCTTCAGCCGCAAGCTGTTTGGTGATGAGTTGATTGCCAACCCCTACCACTACGGCCATGTGCCAGAAGTCACGGTGCAGCCCGATGGCACGGCAGCCATTACCAAGCATTACTGCATGGGTCGTATCTCGCGTGAATTGGTGCAAATGATGCCCGACCAACGCACCGCCCTGATGGGTGACGACTACACCAACGGTGGCTTGTTTATGTTTGTGGCAGACATTGCTGCACACCTGAATGCCGGTACCCTGTACGTGGCCAAGTGGCACCAAACCTCGGGCGCAGGCGCAGGCAGTGCCACGCTGTCATGGATCAAGCTGGGCCATGCCACCAGCAAGGAAATTGAAGCCCTGGCCAATAGCCTGAAGCCGGCCGACATCATGGAAGTCAAAACCTCTGACCCGCACGATGCGTCTTTCAGCAAAATCAATTATTCCGGCAAAACAAATTGGGTCAAGCTCAAGCCGGGCATGGAAAAAGCTGCTGCTTTTCTGGAAACGCACCGCTACGCTGCCCTGCTGGGGGGCAGCCTGGGATTCACCAAAATGGAAGGCACCACGCTCAACGCCAAAGACAAGGTGGCTTACTCGGCCATGAGTTACATCCAGGCTTCGATGGTCGATGGTTCCACCGAGATCAAAGTGCATGGCCCGAAAGCCGGGGCGGTGTATGCATTGAACCTCAAGGGTGGCCAAAAAGACGGGTCTGGCAGCGTGATTGACAGTGACTGGGTAGCAGTTGACATGGCGGCCCCGGCGGCCTTGGTGGGTGAAGACTTGGCCACGCCGGATGCGCTGGGCAACACCGCCCATGCCGACAAAATTGCCAACCCCGACAACCTCAAATTCTCAGAAAAAATGCGCACCCTGTTCATTGGTGAAGACAGTGGCATGCACGTCAACAACTTCCTGTGGGCCTACAACGTGGATAGCAAGGTGTTGTCACGCATCCAGTCGTGCCCGGCGGGTGCAGAATCGACCGGGCTGGGTGTGGTTGATGACCTGAACGGCTGGACTTACATCACCAGCAACTTCCAGCACCCCGGTGACTGGGACCACAAGCTGCACAGCAAGGTACAAGCCACGTTGGACCCGCTGGTGCGCGCCAACTTCAAAGACCGCTTTGGGGCCAGCGTGGGCTACTTGAGTGCCGGTGACAAGGCCATCAAGCTCTAAGCCATCCACACCACGGCGATGTCAGTGCACCGCAGGTTCA
>JBGSRY010000610.1:0-2841 GCA_041737325.1 Rhodoferax sp.
CCTGAGTTGTGGAAACTGGGCTTTACCGGCAAGGGTGTAGTGGTTGCCACGATGGACACCGGAGTTGATCTGTTGCATCCTGATCTGCGACGCAAGTGGCGCGGTGGCGGTAACAGTTGGTTTGATCCGCATGGCGAGGAAGCATCACCGTATGATGCGCTGGGTCACGGCACCCAGGCACTGGGTGTCATGGTGGCTGATCGGGCGATTGGTGTTGCACCTGATGCGCAATGGATCGCCGTACGCCTCTTCAACGGCAATGGTCGAGCCAGCATGAGTGATATTCACCTGGCGTTTCAGTGGCTGCTAGACCCAGACGGTGATCCGGCCACATTGGACGCGCCTGACGTTGTAAACGCCTCCTGGGCACTGACTGGCCGCGCGGCTGGTTCCTGCATTTTGGAGTTTAACGATGACATTCGCACCCTCAAAAGCGCTGGCATTGCTGTCGTTTTTGCTGCAGGCAATGCCGGGCCAGCGCCTGGCACCAGTACCAGCCCTGGCAACAATCCAGGTGTGTTGTCCATTGGGGCTATGGATCGTGCAATGGAATTGGCGCGTCAAACCAGTCGTGGCCCTTCAGCCTGTGATCAAGGCATGTTTCCGAGTTTGCTGGCACCCGGGGTGGATGTAACAACCACGGATCTCTCGCACGGTGGCCAATCTTCATATACCCAGGTGTCGGGCAGTTCGCTCGCGGCTCCACATGCTGCAGGTGTGTTGGCGTTGCTGGCCGGTGCGTTTCCGGATGCCTCGGTGGCAGAACTCGAAACCGCCCTGTTGCAGCCAGCGCATCAGCGTGTTGATGCGCTGGCTGCATTCCATGCGCTCAGGAGCGCACGTGGGCCAGCGCAGGATGATGAACTGGCGGTGACATCCAAGCGTTAGACAGAATTGGGAGGATACCAAGATGACTTCATTTACAACATCAATGCACTTGATCGCAACAAGCGTCTGGATCGGGGGCAGCCTGTTCTTTTATTCAACTGCTGTCACAGCACACCCTGCACAGGGGCACGCGGCCCAGATGGTGCGTGTTGATGCCGTGGGCTACAAACGCTCGGTCAAGACCTACACCATACCGGATGTCGTGCTGACCGACTACGACAACCGATCGGTAAGGTTGCGGGACTTGTTGGCTAGCAGTGACCCGGTGATGATGAACTTCATCTTTACCACCTGCAGTACCGTATGCCCAGTGACGACCAAAGTTTTATCAGAAGTGCCGCCCAGGCTCGGTGGCGACAGCAGGCGGTTACGCATGATTTCGCTGTCAATTGATCCTGAAAATGACACCCCGCTGCAGCTCAAAGCCTACGCGCGCAGTTTTGAAGCGGGAGAGCGCTGGAAATTTTTAACGGGCAACACCCAGGATGTGAAGACCGTGCTGATGGCCTTGGATAGTTATCGGGGCGACAAAATGAACCACGAACCGGTGACGCTGATGCGTCAGGCTTCAACCAATGCCTGGGTTCGCATTGACGGCTTTGCCACACCCGATGAGCTGGTGCGTGAATTTCGCAAGGTGGTGACACCATGAAGTTGACGGTTGCGCGTAGAAACACAGCCGTGCCGCGCTGGGCTTGGATGACTCTGACCGTTTGTGTCTGGTCGATCATCCTGATGGGATGGGCTGCGGCGCAAACTGTGGGCGCGGTGAGCGCCCATGACGAGGCGCAATTGAAACAGCAGCTTGCACTCGGGCAGCGTATTTACCGCCAAGGTGTGGGTATTTCCGGAGAGCCACTGAAGGCACTGGCGGCTGCACAAGTGGTGCTTTCTGGCCAGGCGGCGGCCTGCGCGACTTGCCACCGTCGCAGTGGCTACGGGGCCAACGAGGGGCAGTTCACAATTCGGCCAATCACTGGCCCGGCCTTGTTTGAAGCACAGACCGTGGTGATTCACAGTCCACGCATCAAAGCCCAATTGGGCAGCCGCCAGCGCCCCCCCTATACCGAGGCTTTACTGGCGCGCGCGCTTCGCAGTGGGCTTGATTCTGCCGCCAAGCCGCTTGACCCGGTGATGCCGCGCTATACGCTCAATGAGGTGGAGTTAAAAGCAGTGGTGGCTTACCTTTCGACACTTTCAGCTCAACCTTCGCCCGGTGTGGACGATCAAGAAATTCATTTCGCAACAGTGTTGCAGCCAGGGGTAGAACCGGCGAAGCGGCGTGCCATGCTCAGTGTCATGCAGACGTTTGTCCGTGATAAGGGAGCCAGCGTGCGGTCTGAGGAGCAGCGTCGCGAGGCGGGCACGATGCGGATGTACCGCTCCTACCGGAAATGGGTTCTGCATGTGTGGGAGTTGAGCGGCCCGAGTGAAACCTGGGGATCCCAGTTAGAGACGTTCTACCAGCAACAACCTGTGTTTGCCTTGGTGGCTGGTCTGGGTGGGGCAAGCTGGAGTCCGATCCATGACTTCAGTGAACGCTTTGAAATACCGGCTGTATTTGCGCAGGTGGATTTGCCAGTCATCACCGGGGTGAACCATTTCAATTTTTATTTGTCCAGAGGGATGACGCTCGATGCCGAGGTGCTGGCAAAGTTTGTTCATGATCAGGTTGATACCGGGAAAATCGTACAGGTTTATCGTCGCAACGAGGTTGGCCTGGTGGCCTCTGCCGCTTTCAAGAAGGCACTGCCGGCGGGCATGGTTGTGGAAGACATGGTGTTGGATGGCGTGGCAGACGATGCCTTTTGGCAGCAGGTGGTGAATACCCAGCGCGGCGCATTGGTGTTGTGGCTGGATGGCCAAGACCTGCAAACGGCACGTTACTTGGGTGACAGTGCGTCAGGCCCTGTCTACCTGTCGTTTGACTTGCTCAATGGTCTGGCGTTACCG
>JBGSRY010000057.1:0-5241 GCA_041737325.1 Rhodoferax sp.
ATCACACTCGACATCGAAATGCCGCGCATGGATGGCATTGATTTTTTAGGGCGCTTGATGCGGCTGCGCCCCATGCCGGTGGTCATGATTTCGACCTTGACCGAACGCGGTGCAGAGGTCACCATGAAGGCGCTTGAGCTCGGTGCGGTCGATTTTGTCTCCAAGCCGCGCATTGGCGTTGCAGATGGGTTAAGTGAACTGTCGAGCCAGATTGTTGAAAAAATCCGCATTGCGGCCAGTGCGCACATCAGCCGCCATGTCACCGTGGCGGACAAAGTTTCAGCGCCTAGTGGCCAGGCCGTGTCGGCTCGGCCCGCCATGAACTTGGTCGGGCGCGTGTCCACTGAAAAGTTGGTGTTCATTGGGGCCTCTACCGGCGGCACCGAGGCCATCAAGGAAGTGCTGATGCCACTACCGGCAGATTTTCCGGCCATTGTGATCACCCAGCACATGCCACCTGGGTTCACGACCAGTTTTGCCGCACGCCTGGACAGTTTGTGCAACATTGCCGTGCGTGAAGCCGTCAACGGCGAGCGTTTGCTGCCTGGCCACGCCTACCTGGCACCCGGTGGCAAGCAATTCAGGGTTGACCGCAGCGGTGCCAACTACGTGGCGGTGGTCGACGATGGTGAGCCCGTGAACCGGCACAAACCTTCGGTCGAAGTGTTGTTTCGCTCTGGAGCCAAGGTGGCCGGGCGCAATGCCTTTGCCATCATGCTCACGGGCATGGGCAACGATGGTGCCAAGGCGATGCGTGAAATGAAAGACGCAGGCAGCTACAACCTGGTGCAAGACGAAGCCTCGTGCGTGGTGTTTGGCATGCCCAAAGAAGCCATCGCACACGGTGCGGCCGACGAAGTCCTTCCCCTGAAGGACATCGCCGCTGCGTTGATGGCCAAGCTCAACGGCCTGTCTGACCGCTTCCGGGTTTAACCGAGAAAATCCATTAGGCGCGCCTTTGGCGTTGCTTGGGTGTCAGCGGTGCATTTGCAGCCTAAACCAGCAGGGTGCCTGGGCACTCCAGGTAGCCGCGAATTTGCTGGATAAACTCCGCCGCCTGCATCCCGTCCACCACCCGGTGGTCAAACGAGCTAGACAAGTTCATCACCTTGCGTGTGACGATTTGTCCGGCTTTAACCATGGGACGCTCAACGATGCGGTTGGTGCCCACAATCGCCACCTCGGGGTGGTTGATGACCGGGGTGCTGACGATGCCCCCCAAGGCTCCCAGACTGGTCAATGTGATGGTAGAGCCGGTGAGTTCTTCGCGCGTGGCTTTGGCGCTGCGGGCGGCCTCACTCAGGCGCAGCACAGCGGCTGCGCTGGCCCATAAATCCAGCGTTTCGGCGTGGCGGATCACTGGCACCATCAAGCCGCCGCTGGTCTGTGTGGCCAAGCCCAGGTGCACGGCCGCAAAGCGCGTGAGTTGGTTGCTTTCGTCATCAAAGCGGGCGTTGATTTCGGGGTGATCGCGCAGCGCCAGCACCATGGCCCGCATCAAAAATGGCAACAGCGTCAAACGTCCGTGCGTGGCGGCGTGTTGCGCGTTCAGGCGCGCGCGCAAGTCCTCCAACTCGGTCACGTCGATTTCCTCGACATACGTGAAATGGGGAATGTGCCGCTTGGCATCCTGCATTTTTTGCGCAATTTTTCGCCGCAAACCGATCACTGGAATGACTTCTTCAGCCGTTTGGGGTGCATAGCGTGGGTCTGCCGCGCCGCTATCCTGCGCCGCAGCAGGCGTTGCACCGCTGCTTGGTACCTGTCGCGCCAGATCCACTTGTGTGATCCGTCCCGCTGGGCCTGTGGCGCTGACCTGGGCCAAGTCAATACCCAGTTCCCACGCCTTGCGGCGCACCGCCGGGGCGGCGATGGGGCGCTGGCTGTCGATTCGAGCCGGTGTCGCCTGGGCTGGTTGCAGCTTCGGCTGCGGTTGTGTTGGCGCTAGCGGTGGTGTTGGCGCGGCTGGACCAACGGGCATTGGCGAGGGCTCAAATGCTTCTTTTTTTATAGCTGCTTGCCCTTTATCTACAAGGGCTAGAGAATTATTTTCTACTTTAATATGGATGATTTCCGTGCCCACCGCCACAACCTCGCCCACGCTGGCATTGAGCGACACCACTGTGCCTGCCACATGCGACGGGATTTCAACCGTGGCCTTGTCGGTCATCACGTCAGCCAGAATTTGGTCTTCGGCCACCACGTCGCCCACCTGGATGTGCCAGGCCACCAGTTCGACCTCGGCAATGCCTTCACCAATGTCAGGCATTTTGATGCTTTGAATGCTCATGACTCAGGCCTCCAGTACACGTTGCAGAGCCGCTGCGACACGCGCGGGGCCCGGAAAATACGACCACTCTTGGGCATGCGGGTATGGTGTATCCCAACCGGTGACGCGCTCAATCGGTGCCTCCAAATGGTAGAAGCAATGCTCTTGCATCAAGGCCAGCAATTCGGCCCCCAGACCATTGGTGTGGGTGGCTTCATGCACGATGACGCAGCGCCCGGTTTTCTTGACCGAAGCCACCAGGGTGTCCAAGTCCAGCGGCCACAGGCTACGCAGGTCGATGATTTCAGCGTCCACCCCGCTTTCCTGGGCCGCAGCTTCGGCTACATGCACCATGGTGCCATAGGCAATCACCGTGACCGCCTGGCCTGGCCGTGTGATGCGTGCGCTGTCCAGTGGGACGGTGTAATAACCTTCAGGCACGTTACCCAGTGGGTGTTTGTTCCACGGCACCACCGGGCGCTCATGGTGGCCGTCAAACGGGCCGTTGTAGAGGCGTTTGGGTTCCAGAAAAATGACCGGGTCGTCGTTTTCAATCGACGCAATCAGCAGGCCTTTGGCATCAAATGGATTGGACGGCATCACCGTGCGCAAGCCACACACCTGGGTGAACATGGCCTCCGGGCTTTGGCTGTGCGTTTGGCCACCATAAATGCCACCACCGCAGGGCATGCGAATCGTCAGCGGACAAGTGAAGTCACCGGCAGAGCGGTAGCGCAAGCGTGCCGCCTCGGACACGATCTGGTCGGTGGCCGGGTAGACGTAGTCGGCAAACTGGATTTCGACCACCGGGCGCAGGCCATAGGCTCCCATGCCAACGGCCGTGCCGACAATGCCGCCTTCAGAAATAGGTGCATCAAACACGCGTTGGTTGCCATACTTTTGTTGCAGACCTTCGGTGCAGCGGAACACGCCGCCAAAGTAGCCTACGTCTTGTCCGTACACCACCACATTGGGGTCACGCGCAAGCATCACGTCCATGGCCGAGCGCAGTGCCTGAATCATGGTCATGGGGGTGGTGTTGGTATCGGTTGTGGGCTTCATGGTCAGGCTCCCAGCTCTTGGCGTTGGCGCATCAGGTGCGCAGGCATGTCTTTGAACACGTCTTCAAACATGCTGCCGATGCCTTGCGCATGGGCATCGGCCAAAGTGCCGTATTTCTCAGCTTCTTTTTGCGCTGCGGCCACTTCCGCTTCGACTGCTTTTTGGCAGGCTGCATGCTCAGTCTCTGACCACATGCCATGCTGAATCAAATGTTGCTTCAGGCGCGCAATGGGGTCACCCAGCGGAAACCGCGCGGCATCATTGGCTGGGCGGTATTTGCTCGGGTCATCCGAGGTGGAGTGTGGCCCGGCGCGGTACGTGACCCATTCAATCAGGGTGGGGCCAAAACTGCTGCGGGCCCGCTCCAGTGCCCATTTGGAAGCCGCGTAACAAGCCAAAAAGTCGTTGCCATCCACCCTTAAAGAAGCAATGCCGCAGCCCGCCCCACGTGCCGCAAAGGTGGTGCCTTCGCCACCTGCAATGGCCTGAAAGGTAGAAATAGCCCACTGGTTGTTGACCACATTGATGATCACCGGGGCGCGGTACACGTGGGCAAAAGTCAGCGCAGTGTGGAAGTCGGCCTCGGCGGTGGCACCGTCGCCAATCCAGGCACTGGCGACCTTGTCGTCGCCCTTGATGGCGCTGGCCATGGCCCAGCCCACGCCCTGAATCACTTGCGTGGCCAGGTTGCCAGAAATGGAAAAGAAGCCTTGTTTTTTGCTGGAGTACATCACCGGCAGCTGCCGACCCTTCATGGGGTCGCGTGCGTTGCTGTACAGCTGGCAGATCATGTCCACCATGTTGTTGTCTTCGCGGGTCAACAACAGGCCTTGTTGACGGTAGGTGGGGAAGCACATGTCACCGTCGCCAATGGCCAGTGCGTGGGCGCAGGCAATGGCCTCTTCACCCAGGCACTGCATGTAAAACGACATTTTTTTCTGTCGCTGGGCAATCTGCATCCGGGCATCAAAGGCGCGTGTCAGCAGCATGGCGCGCATGCCACGCTTGAGCAGGGCTGGTTCCATCTTGGGAGCCCAGGGCCCCACTGCCCGGCCCTCGTCATCGAGCACGCGAATCAGCGCAAAGGCCAGGTCATTGGTTTGTGCTGCAGCAATGTCCACGGGAGGACGGCGCTTGGCCCCGGCATTGGACAATGGGAGGTAAGAGAAGTCGGTGTCATGGCCTGGACGCCCGGTGGGTTCGGGCACGTGCAGGTGCAAAGGTTTGCGCTGTGGCATGGTGAAGGTCTCCTTGCAGACTTGTGGTCTGACTCAGAATACGTGGAACAAAGCCCGGTGTGCATTGGGTAAAGCACCTAGGCCATGGTGTGTTGTCGCTGGTTCAGGATCACTGTTCGCATCGACAAACGTCAGGGAGCATACCGCAATTTTGCTCGGTTTCCTGGCAAAAGAAGCCCTGAAATCCAGTCGGAATTCGACCGTCTATATGCTCTGCGTTTTAACCAAGGAGCCTGTCCATGCTTGATCACCATCAGACCCAAGATGTCGATGCACTGTTGCCGGGTCAATCCACCCAGGCCGGGGCCAATCGGCGTACCGCCCTGAAAGTAGCCTTGGGTGTGGGTTATGCCGCCACAGCCATGCCGATCATGGCGCAAACCGCCATCAAAACCTCAGATGAAGGCTTGACCACGGGGTCGGCCAGTTACGACGTGGACGGTTTCGCAGTGCCATTTTTCTTTGCCGCGCCTGCGGGCAAGCATCATCATCTGCCGGTGGTGCTGGTGATTCAGGAAATTTTTGGCGTGCACGCCTACATTGCCGACACCTGCCGCCGTTTTGCCAAGGCCGGCTACCTGGCCATTGCACCCGAGTTGTACGCGCGCCAGGGTAACCCGGCTGCCTATTCCGAGATGGCCAAACTGATGGCCGAGGTGGTAGCCAAAGTGC
>JBGSRY010000075.1:0-5438 GCA_041737325.1 Rhodoferax sp.
CCCCAGCGCACCAACGTGCAAAAGTAATTTGATTGTCAGGACACCTGATCTGGCAGCAGGTATCAGGTCATCAGGTTTCATCTTGTGCACCCCTGCAGGCTCAAAGTGCAGATCCACCGCTGAAATTATCAACAGCAGCACCCACGTTTTGCAACTGCAGGCCAATGCGTCCCGAACCCTGCCACGCTGCAACGACAGGAAGTTGCACTCCCCCTGCATACATACCGTTCAGAAACGTTGTGACCAAGCCTTTGGCATCCACCACGGCGCTGAGCGAACCACCGCCATTGCACCCAGGTGCGGCAAAAGCGCCCTGCTTCACGTAAACCGAGATGTTGCTGCCACCCATCATGGTTGCCACCACAACTTCACCACCGTTGCTGGTTTCGCACCGCACACGAACATAATTGGCAGGTGAAGCGGTGCTACCACCCGTTGCTTTGAGGATCAGTGCCGAATTGGCCAACTGTGATGCGCTGGAAAACGCCGCCCCCTGTGTGGCAGGCAACAGAGACTGGTTCCAGATGGCCAAACCACCCAGGTTATTGGTGACCAGGCTGGCCTGATCCAACACCACCTGCAGGTTCGGCGCAGGCGGGTTGGTACTCACGATCTGACTCCAGTTCGCACCCAGCGTGTTCAGCGTGCCGCGATTGAAATCATCCAGCACCACCAGTGACGTTGGCGCAGTGGGTGTGCTCAGGGTGATACTCACTGTAGCCGTGTTGCTCAAAGCCTGGCCGTCGGTAAGCTGATAATCAAAAGTGTCTACACCCGTGAAAGTGGCCAGTGGCGTGTAAGCAAACGACCCATTGGTGTTGAGGGTGTAAGAGCCTCCTCCAGATGTCGTTCCGCTGGCCGCCACAGCTTTTCTGGGTTGTGGCACGCCGTCTGTGTTGTCGTCGTTGATCAAAACCCCCTCGGATGCCCCAACGCTGAGGGTTACGCCCGTGATAGAACTGTAGCTATCGTTCACCGCAACCGGCGGCAGGTTGCCACCAGAGGCCCCACCACCGATTGCGCCTGTCGCGCCATACAACAAGTAGGCCAGCATGCCACCTTCAGACAACCCGTCATTTGACAAATTCAGGCGGCGGTCAATGATCGGGTACACAGCCCCACCCGCATCGGGGGTCAGCAACACGTCAAGTGTCTTCGCTGCTGGTAAAAGGGCGGTGTATTGGTTTTGGCGATAAGGATACGGCTTGCCATCTTCAGCCACTACATTCCAGTAGGTGTCCTGAATCATGGGCACATGGGTGGTCAGTCCGGCATTGAACAGTCGCAGCAGCGTGATGCCTGGGCTACCAGCAGGTGAGATGACTGAATTGCTCGCCGGATACGGTTTGCCATTGATCAAAAAGTACTTGGGCTGGTAATTCAAGGTGCTGGTTGGAGCCGGTGCTGTTCCGTACGAGCCGTCAGCAACGGCCGCATGCAGGGTTGGGTCAATTTCGCTGTAAAACAACGTGGCTTGGTTGTCATAAGGTACGCCAACGTAGGCCTGTGCAGGACTGGCAAGGGTGACATCAGTCGAATTTTTGGTGATCGCACCGTATAGCCCCATCTGAACCTGCACTTGAGGTTGCGTACCACTCTGATACAGATAACTACCCGGCTTGACATTGATCCAGGTGTAGTCTGCCGTGCCGTTGGGTGCGGCTTCAGCATCAAATGACCGAACCCGCGCTGTCAAGTTGGGGCGTGCACCTGGTGTGCCGTCATTCCAGACCGGTGTCATGGGTTTGATCAACCCGTTGATGACCAGCGACGTGGCCTGGGGCAGTCCATTGAGCAAATGCACCGTCAGCGTGTTGTCGCCAGCGGGCACGTTCAACTCCGGGCCAGGTACTGTGACAGCGCCACACCCGGAACCAGCGCTGGTGCAAAGCGCATAGCCCCACATGGGCACGGAGAGGTCTGGCCCGCCGGTTGAACTCGGCACACTGGCGCTGGTCGCTGCAGCCATCACGTAATACTCGATGGCAAAAACCTGCGCCGGAGCCAGCAGAGCTGCAGTCACAGTGAGCGCTGAGACGCCCCGCATGGATTTCTTGGTGTACATGATTCCACTCCCCACGTTTAAGGCTGACCTGAAGCAACAGTACGGCTGGAGCCACCCGCACGCTGAACGAATACTTCTGCCATCGCCGACGCACACGCTACAAACATCATGTCGGCGGTCGAATCGTCAAACTTGGTCATGGCACGACACCTCCCGCAAAGTTATCGATGCGGCTGCTGCTGGGCAAACTCATACCGATCCGGCCGGTACCGGTAAAGGTCGTCAATGCCGAGCCCAACGAAGTCGTCACCGCACCCGTGGTCTTCCAGACATAAACTTTGCCCGTGGCATCCGCCATGGCCGTCAGCGTGTCGCCAGCAGCCAGGCTGCCGGTCAGTGTTGCTGCAGGGGTGAACGTGGCCCCGTTGGTCGTGGTCTCCACCACAATTTGTCCGCCACTGGCAGCCGAATACCGCACCCGGATCGCGTTCGGGTAGACCCCAATTACGCTGAAAATACCACTTGCCTTGAGGTAAAGCGCGGTGCCGTCGGCCACGGCATTGGCCAACGTCATGGCTGCAGCCTGCTGCACGCCAAAGTCAGCACCTGCGCCATTCCAGTAGGCATTTGCACCTGCAGCGCAAAACCATCCGGGTAGCCCAGCATCAATACAGAACGCCTGGTTTGCGTTAACCCGTATGCCACCTTGAACACCGCCAAAGACACCCAAATCCAGACTGAACTGTTGCCAGTCTGCACCAAGGGTATTGGCATCGATCCGGTTAAAGTTGTCGATCGAACTCAAACCAGGCAGCGCGGGTGGCGGTGGGGGCGGCGGAGGCGAGGCGGGGCCACCTGTCACATCACCCAAGTCAACACTCCACGGCTCAATCACCAGCATGGTCATCATGCCTCCAGGAAAGATGTCGTCGGTAGTGACTTCCTTCTCGTTGTGCGAGTGAAACATGTGCCAATAGCCGCCCGTCGTGTTCAAACCCGGATGCCCCTGCGGCAAGCTACCGGTTACACCAAGATAAGGACTGCCTCCATAGTGTTCACCAGCAGAAATATCCATCTGCCCCGGAAGGATCACCGGCATGGGTTTGTCATGGTCTGCACACCATTCCCGTGTGACCGCATCAAACCCCGCATCAGGCCCAGAGGTGGCAGCCACGCAGGTGTGCGGATTGAGGGCAACCGTGCCGTAAATATCCCATCCAAGACCCTTGCCCGTCCACTCGTAGATCATGTCCACCGTCTGCCCCGGCACGGAGCGCACAGTGAAATCCGGCGAAGTCAAATTAGGAGCCAATGCAAAGTTTGTCGGGTTGCTGGACAGCACACGGCCGTCCCTGGCAATCGGCGTGGCGTGGTTGCCGTGATGATGGAAGGGATGTAATTCGCGCCCAGCGTTGATCATGCGCATCAACAAACGTTCGCCTGGATGCATACGTGGCAATGCGTTGTACGGTTGCGTTGGCAACCAGTACACATAGTCATCAAGCTGGGTGTCCGGGGCATTGCGACCATTGATGAACCACATGCTGGGCTTGATCACGGTGGTATCCACTGCAACCGGCATGCCCGACGACACTTGCCCATACACCTGCCAGTGAATCGCGGGATCCATTTCGGTCAGCAAAAACAGCGTCTCACGGTCAAAATGGGTGCCGACCTGGTTGTAGGCTTTGCGAGCCGGGTGACTGGCTGCTGTACCGTTCAGGAACCCAGTGGGTCGAACAATCAGGGCTCCGACCAGTCCCATTTCGACCTGCAAATCAGGATTTGTACCGCTGTGGTAGAGGTAGGTTCCTGGTTGCGACGCTACAAAAGTGTAGGTTGGCCCACCCACCACACCGGTCTGGCCAAACGGCACGGCCGGGGCCTCACGCGTCAACAAACCAGGGTTCCCCCCCGTTGCAGTGACTTCTTGTCCAGGAAAAATGATCGACACGGGCACGGGCAAGGTGTTGTTCAGAATGATGTTGACCGTGTCACCCTGATTCACAACCAGCGTCGGCCCGGGGTATTGCATGACATATTCGGTACCACGCCCATAGCCCCAGGTGTAGTGGCTGTTGCCATCTGACGTGCTTACAAAATCATCCCTGGCGGTGAGGTTGAACGTCCGCACCGTCTCAGCGCACGGCGTACCCGGTGTCGGTGCAGGATTGCACCCCTCCCATCCGGGGATAAGCGCGTGTGCCGGACTACCCATGCCCAACAACAGCACGGCCATGAGCCAGGTCTGGAGTTTTCTGGGCAACGTATTCAATGTACTGATCGTGATCATGGTGCCTCTCCTGGTGTCGATGGAACGCTTGGGGTTAGACCGGTGAGACGACTATTTCAGTCATCATGCCGCCGTTGTCTTCCTCAAAATTGCTCAAATAATTGAGGTTGGTGGTGTAGAGAAAATAGGTTCCTGCGGCGATATCGGTTGTATCAATCATCACTTCAGCAGATTCCCCGCCGCCCAACGTGACCGAACTCGTCTCATAGGCCAACAGCGTGCCGTCTGGCCCCTTGAGTTGCCGCGCCCCCATGCCCACCACCTTCATCGGCAGGCCCTGCGCAGTCACTGTGTAGTAGTTGGTCACGTTCAGGTTCGAGAGTCGCAACAGGATTCTTTGCCCCTTGACGGCGGTCACCAAGGCGCTGATCGGCTGCGAAATGTGGCCGTTGTTGATCGAATTTCCATTGCCATCACTGGGGGATGGAAGTGCAGCCGGATTCGCCGTGTCCGGGTAACCCCGACCATTGATCATCGAATACGTGTCCTTCATGTTTTTGAATGGCAGTGGTTGCACACCCAAGTGCAATTCATGGAACACATGGTCCATGGAACCCAGTTGCAAAGGCACGGCAACGTCGTAACCGGTTGAACCATCGCCATCGTTGTAGACAAATTTGGTGTAGGTCTTACCGGCGTACGTTTTTGAAGTTCCGTCCTGCAGCGGTTTCACGTAGAGATTGCCCAGCATGCCCATCTGCATGTGTTCAGTGGCTTCCTGGTGGCAGTGGTACATGTAAGTACCCGGGTCATTGAGACGGTAAAAATACGTCGCCGAAGCGCCCATATTGACACCAAATGAGCCTTCAGGCATGCCGTCGAACACCGCCGATGCCTGTGGAAATCCATGAAAGTGGACCGTATGCGGGTCAAACAAGTCGGGCCGCATGGCCATCGACACGTTGGTCAAGGTGAGGTAGAAGTCATCCCCCTCCTTGAGCTCAATGGTGGGAGCCGCAAACGTTGCAGCCATCGTGTCGAGCATGATGTTGGCCGGTGCAATGCCAGTGACATCGGCAAAGCCGAAGGTATAAAGGGTACGGCCATCCGCCATGGTGATAAAGCCGTCACCCGCCGTAAGGTGTTTGCAGGTGGTCTTGGCTGGCATGACTTCACCCGCAGTCCAATGGGCATCGCCAT
>JBGSRY010000087.1:0-5186 GCA_041737325.1 Rhodoferax sp.
GCCAGTGGTGACCTCAGCGGCCGTGTCAGCCTGGAAGGCAAAACCGGCTTCTTTGGTGTGCTGGCCACCGCCATGAACCAGCTCATTGACACCAGCGAAGGGGTGATCACCGACACCGCACGTGCGCTGGATGCGCTGTCCCAAGGCGACCTGACGCAGCGCATCACCCGCGACTACCAAGGCGTGTTCGGCCAGGTCAAAGACAGTGCCAACACCACGGCTGAAAAACTCACAGCCATCGTCGAGGAAATTCATGCGGCGGCCGATGCCTTGACGGGCGCGGCCAACCAGGTGAGCGCCACCGCGCAAAGTTTGAGCCAGGCCGCCAGCGAACAAGCCGCATCGGTCGAAGAAACCACGGCCAGCATTGATGTGATGAGTGCGTCCATCAACCAAAACAGCGACAACGCCAAAGTCACCGACGGCATGGCCACCAAGACCACCAAAGAAGCGGTGGATGGCGGCAGTGCGGTGGGTCAAACCGTGGTCGCCATGAAACAAATCGCCGCCAAGATTGGCATCGTTGACGACATTGCCTACCAAACCAACCTGCTGGCACTGAACGCGGCCATAGAAGCAGCACGCGCTGGTGGACACGGCAAAGGCTTTGCCGTGGTGGCGGCCGAGGTGCGCAAACTCGCCGAGCGCAGCCAGGAAGCCGCCAAAGAAATTGGCGAGTTGGCCGGCAGCAGCGTCACCACCGCCGAGCGCGCCGGCAAGCTGCTGGACGAGATCGTGCCCAGCATTCAAAAAACCAGCGAACTGGTGCAAGAAATTGCAGCGGCCAGCTCAGAGCAAAGCGAATCGGTGACGCAAATTGGTGGGGCCATGGGGCAGCTCAGCAAAGCCACACAACAAAACGCCAGTGCCAGTGAAGAACTGGCTGCCACCAGTGAAGAACTCAGCGGCCAAGCCGAGCAGTTGCAGCAGTCGGTGGCGTTTTTCAACCTGGGTGGAGGGGCTGCTGCAGTGCCCAACCGCCATGCCGCGTCTGAGCGTCGCGCCGTCCCAGCGCGTGCGCCCGCTCAACTGGCCGCACCGCGGCGTGCGGGTGGCAATTTCAAACCTTATTGAAATTGAATTGAACTCATCTTGTTGAAAGTGTTTTGTGCCGCACACCAAATTCAGTGACCATGAGTTCAAACGCATCAGCGCCATCATGTACGAGGCGGCTGGGCTGTCGTTCAGTGAGTCCAAAAAATCGCTGATCCAGTCACGCTTGTCGCAGCGTATTCAGCGTCTGGGTCTGCGCGGCTTTGGCGATTACATCGCCTTGCTGGAAGACGAATCCCAGGCGGCCGAGTTTCAGATGGCGGTGGACATGCTCACCACCAACGAAACTTATTTTTTTCGCGAGCCCAAGCACTACGAGGTGTTAGAGCAAGAACTGAGCAGCCGCAAAGCCAAAGATCCGATTGCGATCTGGAGCGCGGCTTCAAGCTTTGGCGACGAGGCCTACAGCACGGCCATGCTGCTGGCTGACCTGCAGATGCAGGGGCGCATTGGGCCAGACTGGTCGATTCTGGGTACCGACATCAGCCACCGGGTGCTGCTGAGTGCCAAAGAAGCCATTTACCCGGTTGACCGCCTGCGCAACGTCAGCCCACAGCGGCTCAAGCGCTATTGCCTGCGTGGCGAGGGCGAGTCGGAAGGGCAAATTCTGCTGCAGGACAAAATTCGCCAGCGGGTGCAGTTTGGCCGCCTGAACCTGTGCCAGCCGATTGAGGGCATCGGCCCGTTTGACGTGATTTTTCTGCGCAATGTGTTGATCTACTTTGACGTGCCCACCAAGATCGAGGTGGTCGACCGCGTGTTGGCCACCCTCAAGCCCGGTGGGCTGTTTTTTCTGGGTACGGCCGAAGGCCGCGTGGCTTGCAAAACGCCACTGCAAACGGTGCAGCCGGGTGCGTTTCGGAAAGTTGCCTGATGGCCGTGTTTGAACTCATGCCGGGTGATGTGGCGCTGGGACGCAGCGGTGACACCCTCAAAACCTTGCTGGGGTCGTGCGTGAGCGTGATCCTGACCGACCCGCGCCGCACCGTGGGGGTGATGTGCCACATCGTGCACGCCGGGCATCCCAACGCGGCCAACCAGCACAACACCGCTTTTGGTTCGGTGGCCATGGCCGAGATGACGCGGCGCTTGTTTGCCATTGGTTTTGCGCCGCGCAGTTGCCAGGCTTACGTGGTGGGTGGGGGCAACATGTTTCCCGCTTTGGTCACGCACCACCATGTGGGGCTGAACAACATCGATTGGGTGATGGGCTACCTGGCGCACCACAAAATCCAGGTGCTTAAAGAAGACTTGGGCGGGCAGGGTTATCGTAAGGTGACCTGGACCGTGGGGCAGGCAGAGCCCGCCGTAGTGACCGCATTTTCAAATTGAGGACAAAAAATGGCCGTTAAGGTGTTTGTGGTGGACGACTCTGCCGTGGTGCGACAGGCGCTGGCGCACATGCTGGCGGGCAACGCTGAAGTCGAACTGATTGGCAGCGCGCCCAACCCCCTGTTGGCCATGGACATGATCCGCAAAAACCCGCCCGATGTGCTGCTGCTGGACATTGAAATGCCAGGCATGGACGGACTGACGTTTTTGCGCCAGATCATGAGCAGCAACCCGATTCCCACGGTGATTTGCTCCACCTTGTCCACCGAGGGCAGCCGGGTGGCGCTGGATGCCTTGAGCGCCGGTGCGGTGGCGGTGTTGGCCAAGCCCAAGCTGGGCCTGCGGCAACACCTGGACGACTCGCGCCACGAGATGATCCAGACGCTGAAAACCGCCGCAAGGTCACGGCCACGCGCCAAAAATGCTATGCAAACAATAGCTATTAGCCCTTCATATACAAGGGTTACAGGCCAAAATGCTACACAAAATAAAGCGCCAGTGCTGGGCGGCGTGCACGCCTTTGCCATGAACAAGCCGGTGGTCATTGGCAGCTCTACCGGTGGCACGCAGGCACTGGAGCTGGTGCTGACCAGTCTGCCCGCAGACGCGCCTGGCATTGCCATCACCCAGCACATGCCGGAGAAATTCACCGCCATGTATGCCCAACGCCTGGACGGCATTTGCGCCATGAACGTGCGTGAGGCCAAAGACGGTGACCGCCTGGAGCGCGGTGTGGCACTGATCGCCCCCGGCGGCCTGCACATGCAGCTGACCAAGTCCAACGGCCAGTATTTTGTCAAGGTGCTGGACGGCCCACCGGTGAACCGGCACAAGCCGTCGGTGGACGTGTTGTTCAAGTCGGCAGCCGACTGCGCTGGGCGTGACGCGCTGGCCATCATCATGACTGGCATGGGCGACGACGGTGCACGCGGCATGAAAACCCTGCATGACACCGGGGCGCGCTGCATAGCCCAAAACGAAGAAACCTGCGTGGTGTTTGGCATGCCCAAAGAAGCCATCAAGCTGCAGGCGGTCGACGACATCTTGCCGCTGGAGAGCATGGCGCGTGCGATTTTGCAGTTTGATTCGCGCGCCTGAGCTTGAAACACATCGCCCAAAAAAATAAGGTAGACCCATGCTATTGACCCAAGACCAGGAAATGATCCGCGACGCGGTGCGCAGCTTTGCCCAAGCCGAACTCTGGCCCCATGCCGCGCAGTGGGACCGTGACCACACCTTTCCCAAAGCGGCGCACCAGGGCCTGGCCGCGCTCGGCGCATACGGCATTTGCGTGCCCGAAGCGCTGGGTGGTGCCGGGCTGGATTACCTGACGCTGGCCCTTGTGTTGGAAGAAATTGCCGCTGGCGACGGCGGCACCAGCACCGTGATCAGCGTCACCAACTGCCCGGTGAACGCCATCCTGATGAAGTTTGGCAACGCCGCGCAGCAAAAGCAATGGCTCACGCCGCTGGCGCAGGGGCAACTGCTGGGCGCGTTTTGCCTGACTGAACCGCATGTGGGCAGTGATGCGTCTGGCCTGCGCACCACCGCAGTCAAAGATGGTGACGGCTATGTGATCAACGGGGTCAAGCAGTTCATCACCAGTGGCCAAAACGGCGACGTGGCCATCGTCATTGCCGTCACCGACAAGGGCGCGGGCAAAAAGGGCATGAGCGCCTTCATCGTGCCCACCGCCACGCCCGGCTACACCGTGGCGCGGCTGGAAGAAAAACTGGGCCAGCATTCCAGCGACACGGCGCAGATCAACTTTGACAACTGCCGCATTCCGGCTGAGAACCTGATTGGCAAAGAAGGTGAAGGCTACGGCATTGCCTTGGGCGGTTTGGAGGGCGGGCGCATTGGCATTGCCGCGCAAAGCGTGGGCATGGCGCGCAGTGCGTTTGAGTTTGCGCTGCAGTACGCCAAGGAACGCCAGAGCTTTGGCACGGCCATCTTCAACCACCAGGCAGTGGGTTTCAGGCTGGCCGAATGCGCCACCCAACTGGAAGCGGCGCGACAACTGATCTGGCACGCCGCTTGTCTGCGCGACGCGGGCAGACCGTGCCTGAAAGAAGCCGCCATGGCCAAGCTGTTTGCCAGCGAAATGGCCGAGCGTGTCTGCAGCGCCGCCATCCAGACGCTGGGTGGCTACGGTGTGGTGAACGACTTCCCGGTGGAGCGCATTTACCGCGACGTGCGCGTGTGCCAGATTTACGAGGGAACCAGTGACGTGCAGAAGATCATCATCCAGCGGGCGTTGGGGTAACAGTCGCCGGTGGGGAAGGGCTGGCTGTTGAGTAATACGATGGTGATATATTCAGTTGAATTTCAGCCACGTTGTGGTTGAAATTCAACCATCAAAATAACCAAATGCACGCCCGTCACATCACCCTACTGCTTGCCGACGCGTTGTCCGATACCCCTGTGGTTGTGATCAACGGTTCCCGGCAATGCGGCAAAAGCACCTTGGTTCAAAGTTTGGTTGGCCCAGAGGCGACACCGCGTCGCTACCTCACGCTGGACGACTCTGCCATTCTCAACGCGGCCAAGTCAGACCCGGCGGGATTCATTAACGCACTGCAGGGTCCGGTGACGCTGGATGAAGTGCAGCGTGCGCCAGAGCTGTTTTTGCCCATCAAAGCGGCGGTGGACAGAGATCGCCAGCCGGGTCGCTTTTTGCTCACAGGCTCTGCGGATGTGATGTTGCTACCCGGCATGGCCGATTCACTGGCGGGACGCATGGAGGTGTTGTCGCTTTGGCCACTGTCTTGCGCTGAGGTGGCCGAGCCGAGTCGCTGGGC
>JBGSRY010000104.1:0-2151 GCA_041737325.1 Rhodoferax sp.
TTTGCCACCGCCGGTCAGGGGCCTGATGACCTTGGCGGCCAAGGTGATGACCACTGTGGCGCACCGCATCTAAACTCAGGCCTCCAGCACCTCGAAGCTGGTTGTGATGTCGGCGGTTTTGCCCAGCATGACGCTGGCCGAGCAGTATTTGTCGTGGCTCATGGCAATGGCCCGTTCGACCGCAGAAGCGGTAACGCCCTTGCCGGTCACGGTGAAATGCATGTTGATTTTGGTGAACACCTTGGGGTCAACGTCGGCCCGGTCAGCGTCCAGCTTGACGCTGCAGCCACGCACATCGTGGCGGCCACGTTTCAGAATCAGCACCACGTCATAAGCGGTGCAGCCGCCAGCGCCAGCCAGCAGGGTTTCCATGGGGCGCGGGGCCAGGTTTTGGCCACCGTTCTCGGGCTTGGCATCATCAGGCGCGCCATCCATCACCAAGGTGTGGCCGCTGCCGGTTTCGGCCACAAAACCCATGCCAGAGCGTGTGCCCAAAGCGCCGGTCCAATTGACTGTGCATTCCATGTTGCTACCTTTCAAATCAAGATGCGAATTGTGTCGCAAGAAAGTCAGAGACTTTTTCATGCTTTAATAGATGTCAATTAAAGCATTTATTTAAGTGCAAAGGAGTCCTGATGGATGCCGTTTTATCCCATTTTGCGGTCAGTGTGACCGAGCTTAAACGCAACTACGCCGATATTTTGAAGCAAGCAGACGATGCACCGGTGGCCGTGCTCAACCACAACCGCCCCGAGGCCTACCTGCTGCCCGCCAGCCACTACGAGCGCTTGCTGGCCTACCTTGAAGACCTGGAAGATGCCAAGCTGGTGCGCGAACGCGCTGCCGGTCCGTTTGTTGAGGTGAGTCTTGACGCTTTATAAGCTGCGCTTACATACACTGGCATTGCAAGAGTGGCAACAGCTTGATGCCAGCGTGCGCGAGCCGTTCAAGAAAAAACTGGCCGAGCGCCTGGCCTTGCCCCGTGTGCCCGCAGCCGCACTGCACGGCATGCCCAATTGCTACAAGATCAAATTGCACAGTGTGGGCTACCGGTTGGTGTACCGTGTCGATGATGATGCAATTTTTGTCACGGTGATCGCTGCCGGGCGGCGTGACAAAAACAAGGTGTACCAGGCCGCCGCCCAACGTCTGAATTAATTGACCCCAACCCTGAACTTTTTTAGCCATGACCAGCAACCCACGCCCAACAGCAAGCCTGACCCCCTTTGACTACCTGAAAAAAATCCTCACCGCGCGCGTCTACGACGTGGCGGTGGAGTCTGCCCTGGAAACCGCCAAAACCTTGAGCGCACGCCTGGGCAACACGGTCTTGCTCAAGCGCGAAGACCAACAGCCGGTGCACAGCTTCAAGCTGCGCGGTGCCTACAACAAGATGGCGCACCTGACCCCCGCACAACTCAAAAACGGGGTGATTTGTGCCTCGGCTGGCAACCACGCGCAGGGCGTGGCGCTGAGTGCCAAACGGCTGGGCGCACGCGCCGTCATCGTCATGCCCACCACCACGCCGGGCGTCAAGGTGGACGCGGTGCGCTGTTTGGGCGGCGAAGTGGTGTTGTTTGGCGACAGCTACTCGGATGCCTACGCGCACGCGGTGCAGTTGGAAAAAAAGCAGGGCCTGACCTTTGTGCACCCGTTTGACGACCCGGATGTGATCGCCGGCCAGGGCACCATTGCCATGGAACTGCTGCGCCAGCACCAAGGGCGGCTGGACGCGGTGTTTGTGGCCATTGGTGGCGGTGGGTTGATCAGCGGCGTGGCCAATTACATCAAAGCGGTGCGGCCCGAGATCAAGGTGATTGGCGTGCAGATGAACGACTCGGATGCCATGGCGCAGTCTGCTGCCGCGCATGAGCGCGTCACACTGGCGGATGTGGGGCTGTTCTCAGACGGCACGGCGGTCAAGCTGGTGGGTGAGGAGACTTTTCGCATTGCCAGCGCACTGGTGGACGACTATGTGATCGTCAATACGGATGCGGTGTGCGCCGCCATCAAGGACGTGTTTGTGGATACGCGCAGCATTGTGGAGCCCGCCGGAGCCTTGGCGGTGGCGGCGGTCAAGCAGTATGTGGCCGCACACAAGACCCGGGGCGAGACCTATGCCGCCATTTTGTGCGGCGCCAACATGAACTT
>JBGSRY010000125.1:0-2040 GCA_041737325.1 Rhodoferax sp.
CATCGGCCGCAAGCTGCTCAAATCCAGCGGCGACAAAAGCTGGGATGATGCCGTGCTCAAAGCCATCGACAAAACCGAAGTGCTGCCACGCGACACCGATGGCCGTGTCCCCCCCCTGCTGGTGATCAGCTTCAAACCCAAAGACTAGCTATTTATTTAATAGCTGCATGACCTTTATATACAAGGGCTAGATGCCAATTATTCATAAATAATGTCAGCCGTGCCGGGCGCAACCTGGGCCCACCAGCTGGCCAGTGCGGCATCGCTGGGGTAAAACCGCACCCGTTCACCCAATTGCAATTCAGCCTGGGCCGCACCGGCATCCGCTGTGCAGTGCAGCGCCAGTCGCACACCCAAGCCATGCCACAGGTCACCTTGCTCGGTGGCTTCTTTTTGCGCCGGAAAGTCTTTCAAGAGCCGTGCCAGGTCAAGCTTTGAAGCGGCTTGACCGGTGCTGGCTGCCACACGCAAGTACTTGCCAAAACGGCAACGCGCCTGCTCCAGATTCCAGACCTGGGTCACGGTGAGTTGCATGCCGCCCGAGAAACGATCCGGCTGCTGCTTGCCCATCACCACCACCAGCTCATCGTCCTTGAGCAGGTTTTTGTGGGCGTTGATCAGGGCCTCGTCGGCACGCGCTTCAATCACCCCTGATGTGTCGTCCAACTTGAACAGCGCCAGCTTGCCGCGCTGGCCGTTGATCACGCGGAAGTCTGTGATGATGCCCGCCAGCAGCTGCGGCTCGCGGGTGTCAATCAACTCGGCAATGGGGCGCTTGGCAAAACGCCGCACCTCGCTGGCCACGGCATCAAACAGGTGACCCGACAGGTAAAAACCCAGTGCCGTTTTCTCAAAGGTCAACTGCTCTTTGACCCCCCAAGGCGTGGCTTGCACCAGCTCGGGCTCTTGCGTGCTGGAGCCGTGCTCGTCCTCGCCTCCCATGTCAAACAGGCTGCACTGGTTGGCGTTGGCCAGCGTCGCTGCGCCAAACTCAAACGCCAGGTCAACACTGGCCAGCAGGCTGGCGCGGTTGCGTTCAATGGCATCAAACGCGCCGGCTTTAATCAGGGCCTCTACGGTGCGCTTGTTGATGCGGGCTCGGTCCACCCGGGCGCAAAAATCAAACAGGCTCTTGAATGGCCCCACCTTGTCACCTTGCGGGCCCACACCCCGGCCTTCACGCGCCGCCACAATGGCTTCAATGGCCTGCTGGCCGCTACCTTTGACGGCGCTCAGACCGTAGCGAATCACCTTGTCAGACACGGGCTCAAACCGGCCCACGCCCCGGTTCACATCCGGCGGTTCAAAGCTCAGCCCCATTTTGATGGCATCTTCCAGCAAGACTTTGAGCTTGTCGGTGTCGTCCATTTCCACCGTCATGTTGGCGCAGAAAAACTCGGCGCAATAGTGCACCTTGAGCCAGCCCGTGTGGTAGGCCAGCAGCGAGTAAGCGGCGGCGTGCGACTTGTTGAAGCCGTAGCCGGCAAATTTCTCCATCAAGTCAAAGACTTCGTCGGCTTTGTCCTGCCCGATGTCATTTTTTAACGCGCCATCACGGAATATCTGGCGGTGCTTGGCCATCTCTGCGGCATCTTTTTTACCCATGGCACGGCGCAGCATGTCCGCACCCCCCAGGCTGTAGCCGCCCAGAATTTGCGCGGTTTGCATCACCTGCTCCTGGTAGACCATGATGCCGTAGGTTTCACTGAGCATGTTGGCCACCAGCGGGTGCGGGTACTCCACCACTTCGCGGCCGTGTTTGCGCGCCACAAAACTCGGAATCAGGTCCATCGGGCCGGGACGGTACAAGGCGTTCAGCGCAATCAGGTCTTCCAGGCGGGTCGGTTTGGCATCACGCAACATGCCTTGCATGCCGCGCGATTCAAACTGAAACACGGCCTCGGTCTTGCCGTCCTGGAACAGTTTGTAAACCGCCTTGTCGTCGAGCGGCAGGTTCTCAAAGGCAAAGTTTTCCTGACCCGGATGGCGTTTGATGATGAATTCGCGCGCAATCTCAAGAATAGTCAGTGTGGCCAGACC
>JBGSRY010000126.1:0-8222 GCA_041737325.1 Rhodoferax sp.
GGCTAGAGGTCTATTTTAGTTGAAGCATGGTGCGCGCCTGGGCGGGTGTGGCCAGTGCCCGTCCCAGCTCGGCACTGAGCCGGGCGATGCGTGCCACCAGTTGCGTGTTGCTGCTGGCTGGCTCTCCCTTGCGGTAAAAAATGTTGTCTTCAAACCCCACGCGCACGTGGCCACCCAGCAGAACAGCCAGCGTGGCCAGCGGCAGCTGCGCCGCACCAATGCCGGCCACGGTCCAGGTGGCATCAAGCGGTAACTGAGACTTCAAATACAGCAACGCCTCGGGCGTGCCCGCCATGCCGCCGGGAATGCCCAGCACAAAGTCAAAGTGCTGCGGGCCCGTCAGCAGCCCTTTTTTGAGCCAGCGCAGCGCCGTGGTGAGCATGCCGCTGTCAAAAATTTCAAGCTCGGGTTTCACGCCATGCGCCGTCATGGCTTGCAGAAAAACTTCCATGTCGGCTGGGGGGTTCATGAACACGTCGCCGCCAAAATTGACTGTGCCCATGGACAGCGTGGCCATCTCGGGCCGCAACGTTACCGGGGCCAGGCGCTCGGCCGCGCTCATGCCGACCGCGCCGCCGGTGGAAACCTGCACGATCACGTCGCAGCGTTGCTTGACCTCGGCAATGATCTGCTGGTACACCACTTTGTCCTGCGTCGGCGTGCCATCTGGCAGGCGTGCGTGCACATGCACGATGGCCGCACCGGCAGCGGCGCACTCGGCGGCAGCGATGCCAATTTCTTCGGGCGTGATCGGCAGCGCCGGTTGCTGGGCGCGGGTCACTTCAGCGCCCGTCAGGGCTGCGGTGATGATGAGTTTTTGCATAGCAAGGTATCCAATAAATACAAGGGCTAGCGGTCAATTCTTTGACAAGCCAATGGTGTCACGCAGGTACCGCTGGCGCGGCACACCACGACCGGCTCGGCCAGCACATCGGCCGCTGAGGGTTGGCCCGCAATGCCCGCCGAGGCGATCACCTTGCGCGCTTCAAACACCATCTTGCGTGAGGTTTTGCCCATCGAGACGATGTGCCCGGTCGCCTCAATGTAGTCACCGGCGTGCACCGGGGCCAAGAACTCGACGTTGTCGTAGGCCACAAACAAGCCCTCGTCGCCGTCGCTGCGAATCAGCAATTCGGTAGCCACGTCGCCAAACAGGTTGAGCATTTTTGCGCCGTCCACCAGGTTGCCAGCGTAGTGGGCTTCATGGGCGCTGATGCGCAGGCGGATCAGGCTGGTGATGTGTTGCATGGTGTGTCCTTTTTCAAAAATCATGTTCTGGTGTCGCTGCTCATTTTTAAGCGTTTGTGGTTTTAACCCGCGCCGCGGCTGGCGGGCAAACAGCCAATACCTTTATATCCAATTCGAATCACTACCGTCCGGTCAAAAGTCGAAAAAAATCAATTGGTTGAAGACGGTTACTGGTTGGATTTGTAAGTCATCGGGCTGCAAGGCGCATGAAACCTGGGTTTTCTCGAAAACCGAGACCGACAAAATCTGTAGGCAAGTGTAGAGCGAGGATTTCAGTTGCAACTCTTTTTTGACAATGGCGATCAACACACAGGTGGCGATGGCGCACCAAACCTGTATCTTCACCGCGTTCTCGCTGGTGCCCATAAACTTCTTGATGCGCAAGTGCTGCTTGATCCACTTGAAGAACAATTCCACCTGTCAGCGGTTCTTGTAAAGCTGGGCAATCACCGGCGCAGGCAGTGCCGTGTTGTGGGTCAAAAAGATCTGCGTCTTACCCGTTGCGTCCTTGAACCGAACCCGGCGCAAATGCTCGGGATAGTCTTTGGCAGCCTTAAATCCATTGAGCATCACCGACTGATCGACGCACTGCTTGGCGCAGACCCATGCCGTAGAGTTTGATTGCGTTGGCACTCAAGGTGGCCTCGATATCGCGCAGAGACTCGCGCCAGGTGAGCTGTGCGTAGACCATGATCCGGAAATACTCGGTGCTGGGCAGAGTCGAGACCCACGCATCGCCCGAGTAGCGAGCCACGCTGCTGGAGAAGCTGGTCCAAGGCACAAACTCCATGATTTCAGCGAACAGCGTCTTTCAAGAATTAACAATACTTTCCAAAATTTGTCAATCTGGGAAAACTACCAGTAAAAGCGTTCATGAAATTCAAATCGACACCAAACTTTTTCGACTGCAAACCCACATGGCTATTGGGTTTGCGTCAAATCAAAACCATGTTCACCGGACAGCAGTGATTTCGAATATCTACCCCATTCCTTGCTGCTTGATCACTGTCCTTGCCTTTGCACTTGTTTTCCAAAAACTTTCGCACGTCCAGCATCTCGCGGAGTGACCGCCATTGGCGGACACTGATTTCTGATACCCCAGTATGAGGTGGCCACCAAAGACTGCCGCGGGGCGGGTTAAAACCACAAACGCTCAAAGTGAGCAGCGACACCTGAACCTGATTTTTTGCCGTCGTGGATGCAATGCTGCGTGCCGAGTTTGACAAACAGCAGCCGCAAAAAATGCCAGACCTCGGGTGACGTGCCCACGGTGCTTTTGCGCCCGCCCCGGTTCAAAAGCTGCTCAATCGCCACCGTGGGTGGTATGCCGTAGACCACGTCCACCTCGGGCCGCCCGGCCGGTTGCACGATGCTGCGGGCATAGGCGTTCAGGCTTTACAGGTAACGCCGCAGATCCGCCATGACGGCGACGCGGTGCTGGTGGGCTTCAGCACCCACCACGGTTCGGTGACGGCCGCGTCGAACTGGGACGAACCGCCGCAGTACAAGCGGGTGCGCGCCGACCTGCCCGGAAGTTGGGAGGCGCTGCTGCACCAGACCGGAACCCCCCGTTTCTAGCTGAACCTGCGCGACAACGCCGCGCTGATCCACATCGACGAAACCCATGCACAGGAACCGTTGGATCGCGGTCCGGTGTGGCACACCGGCGAGGTACCAGAGACTTTTCCCTCGGGCATGTAAACCAGCGGTCTGCGGCCCACTTCGGAGCGAATTCTGAGCATTGTTATAGTGAAAAATGTCCATGCAAACAGCTGCCGTTGGGATGGTCTATTTTGACATTGTCAGAGGCCAAACCAAAGAAATGATCAAGACAAACACGAGTGGTGTGATGGCTACACGCTTAATACTGGCATCGTCGTCATCGAAGGCTGAGGCAGGTCAGCATCGCAAAAAGTCCGGCATCACTGCCCGATATCTGGAACAAGCCCATCGGCTACAGGACGAGGTCGCGACAGCCTGATGATCAGCCACTCGGCAACAACCGCGTTAATGACCCAACCCGCTCCCATGCAGAGAGTCCGCAATAGTTCGCTTCGCAGCTCGGGAAAGACGAACCAGGGAATGTGGGTGAAAACCTGAGTTCCGGCACCGAGACCCAATGCATAAGCCCGAATCATCCAGTTGCGATGACTCACAAAGTCTCGTCGATATGAGTAGTGCACGCCGCAACAGATAGCAAACGTCATCGCTGTCCCCACAAGGAGGCGAACGAAATAAAGGGCATGCCCGTCGAAGTTTGTGACTGCACGGGGGTAAAACTGCGTCATCCACAGTCCGGATAGTGAAGCCAGCATCCCGCAGAAAACCAATGCGCGCCCAGCCAGTTTGTGCCGAGCTCCCGTGCTTCTGGGCGGGGCGTAAAACAACTGGAATGTGCCGCCAATCGAAAAAACCAATGAGGCAACAATATGCAACACGACGGGGAACGGAGAGACGAAGAATCGGGCGTTTTCAACAGTCATATTGCCGTCAACAAAAATTTCAATAATCCGAGCGCCGCCGCCCAAAGCCGGGACGACGCAGAGAATCAGCAAACCAACCAACAGAGGCATTGTGACTTTCGTATTACGTGCTATGGAGCTCTGATAGCTTGCAAAGGAGCGATTAGGCTATTGCACCCGGTCACCATATTTGATGGAAATGACTTTGCCGCTGTCAATTTGCAGCGTTGTCATGAATTGACCACGACCTGGGTTGTAGGTCCACTCATCCACATTTCTGCAGGAGGTAACCGTTACCGCAATGCCGGAGCCGATCGGTGTGCTTTGCATTGGTTCGACGGGTTTACAGAAGGTGTCCTTGATAACTGGTTCACCACAGCGCTGGATAAGTGAGGACCGGGTGTCTCCCACATTGATCGATTCATTCTTGCAACGCAGGTACTCTGTCGATGCCGAAAGCGGCTGCCACAGGAGAAGAACTGCGACGATATGCAGTGGATTGAAATGCTTTTCCATGGTGATAGTTGACTCAGATTAATGGCTAATTGCGTTTCTTTCGCGCTTGTATTCTTCGTAGCCAGTTGATATCTGACCCAAGCAAGAGTCGCGCTGCAATTTGTCAAGCATCCGCAGACACTGGTCTCGTTGATAGGCTTGACCCGTTGCAAACATCTGTTGCCCCGAACATCCCGATTGAAGCATGATTATTAACATAGCGTACAGAAGTTTATTGGTGTCTGTGATCATCAAAATTTTCCTTCGTTCAAATGGACGCGGCTTACTAAAGTAGGTGATGTGGAACATCTGATCGCCATGACTGACAGTCACCAAAGAGCGGTGTCAAACTTCAGTCGGGACTTCTCAATGCCCGTCTAAAATCTTCCCAAACCGATGGCTCGCCGTCGCTCTCGTTCGGCGCTTGGAGCGGCCACCTGCTCACAATGTTGATGGTGTAGCGGGGTGCCGATTCATGGGCAGGCTGAATAAAGAAGCCTACGACTTTTCCACGCGTTCCATTAACCACCTTTGACTTGATCACACCAGAAGGCTTGTGACTTTCAACAATTTCCATATCTGTTCTCATGGCGACTGTTGCTGCCTTCCATATTTGCTCGTAGCTTTTTCCGGTCACCGCATAGTTGGAGCCCTTTCCATTGCTCAATTGCAGGCTGTCAGTGCTAACGCAGGCTGTCAAGAGCAGACACCAAAGCAGGGCAAGCGTTTTGGTAAAGATGGTTTGCATTGCTACTTGCTCAGGTTGGGTTTGGGTTGGACACCCTTACATCTGAATACGACCTCCTTGCTGCGTGTACAGCTTGCGCCCACCTGTATGGGGCCTGCATAGCGAGCCTTCAGGTTGCCAAGCCCCTCGTGCCGAATTTCATATTGATCTTTGCCACCGCAAGCGCCATCAATCGCGGCCAGCGCTTGATTTCTTCGGGCTTGAATCAGTTGGACCAAGCCAGCATCACAGTAGGTCACCACCCCCGTAGGCTTGGTGTTTTTTCCAGCTTTTATTTTTTCAAAATGGGCGCGTACTTCAGATGGTAGAAGTAGGGTTGGACTAGTGCCCTCAGCCGTCATTGCGTTTTGCTCTTCAGGCGTAAAGATGTGAACCTGTGCAGCATTGCTGAAGTTCAGGCTGTCAAAACCACCTGCTGCACCGCCAGCGCAACCAGACAGTGCACCGCCAACGAACAGAATTGCCACGGTCATTCTTTTCAAGTTTATCTCCTCTAAAAAAGGTCAATACATAAGGTTTACAGAGGCAGGAATCATTCAAAGTTTCCTACCAATACAGCTTGTTTGACACGCGCCGCTTTTCAGCGATCAGACCAGCTGCATGCGGTTAGCGCTACAAAGATCACCACATGGGGTCATGACTGTTTCGCACACCTTGGAGGTTTGCTCTTTGGGTTGTTCGATGAGTCAGCTTCATTGTTGCCTGGGCGTGTAGAACATCTCTTAGGGTTTGCTGAGCATCGCGGGCAAACCTCCTCAGCGCACCCGAAGCGAAGACTTGTTGACGACAGCCAAGTTTGAATAAAAATGGCATGGAGTGACTGTCGGTTCTGATCTAACAAACGATACGAATAATCAAGTCTTTTGCTGTGTGGCCAATCAACGGAGATAAACGTGAAGTCAGCAGTTTGCAACCGGTACGGTGACCTGCGGCTATGGCTTGTGTTGCAGCACCCGTCTGATGGCCGATACCACGGCCTCAGGCGCTTCGAGGGGCATGGCATGGCCGCTGTCCACCCACACTTGCCGGGCACCAGGATAGAGATTGACCAAGTCTGACCGAAGGCGGTTGGCGTGCTCAGTCATGGGGGTTATGCGATCTTGCATGGGGCGCAAAGCGCTGAGCACTTCCACTGGGCCACTGGTGTAACTGGGCATGCTCAGCACAGATTGGCCAGTGGCATCAATGGCCTTGAATTCGGCTTTGGCGGCGTCGTTGGTGAAGGTATTAAAAGCCACCCGAACCCAGGAGGGCCAATTTTCGGGGGCACCCTGCCCTTGCATTTGTGCCGGGTGGGTGGAGTCCACCAGCACCAGTGCCTGAACCTCTTGCGGGTAGCGTCGGGCAAACCACTGCATATACAGGCCTCCCAAGGAGTGCCCTACCAGCACATAGGGTGGTGAGAGGCCACGATCGCGCAGCAGTTCATGCAGTTCTTGTACCACATGCTGTCCATCGCGAGGGGTGTCAACGGAGCTGCTGCGACCATAACCAGGCCGGTTGTAAGCCAGCACTGTGGTGTCTGCTTCGAGTGCAGGTATCACCTTGGCCCACCAGTCCATGGTGCCACCCAGCCCATTGTCAAAAACGACAACAGGGGTGCCTTGGCGGATCAAACGGCTTTCGACTTGGCGTTGTCCTACCGCTTCAACGGAAGCGCCTGGCAAAGAAGTGCAACCTGCGAGCAGGGCCATTGGCAAAACAAGTGACAAGGCGCACGAGGCTAACCGGTAAATCATTTTGAACATAAAGGAAATGGATACATCGGAGTGAAGACCGATGCATGGTATGTCAGCGATGCTGAGGATCGGCTGAGCGTGTTGTCGAGGACACAGGCCAGGAGACAGACACGCCCAGCCCTGCACCGTTGAGCCCGTAGTGCGCGTGAACTTGCCCTCCCAACTGCTGGGAAGCAGAGGCCACGATCGCCAGACCAAGGCCTGACCCCTCTCCAACAGCCTGCGAGCCTCGGTGGAATCGCTCGAACAGGCGGGGCCATTCCGACGACGGTACACCTGGCCCGTCGTCGAGCACCGTCAGCTCAATCAATGTTGGTCCCCAGAACGGTAAGTCGGCCGCGTTGGGTCCTGGCGAAAGGTGCACTTCGATCTGCCCACCGTGCCGGCCATACCGGATCGCGTTACGCACCAGGTTGTCCAAGATCAGTCCGATGGTGGCTCCTGGCATGTTGCATTCCAATTGTTCTGGTCCGACGTACGATAGTGTTATTGAACGCTGCGCCGCCAACGGCGCATGTGTTGCAAGTGTTTCACGTATCAGATCGGGCAGTTGCCGGGGTGTCCAATGGGCTTCGGTCGTGGCTTGCAGGCGACCCAGTTCCAGAAGCTGGTGCACCAGCCGGTTGGTGCGCTGCAAAACGCCTTCTAGCCTTTGCGCTGCTGCTTGTCTGGCAGGCTCGTCCTGTGCCTGACGCACCGAGTCAATCTGCTGGGTCATGATCGCCAACGGGGTTCTCAATTCGTGAGCGAGGTCGGCCAGGGCGTTGCGCTCGTGATCGAGCAACTGCCGGAGCCGGGCCAGCGTCTGGTTTAGGTTTTGAACCACCGGAATCAATTCATAGTCCAAGTTGTCGATAGCCACAGGTTGCAGGTCGTCGTGGCTGCGTTGCGACATTTCCAGCGAAAGCCGATGAAGAGGGCGTAAACCTAGGCGCACGGTGAGAAGAGCCAACAGCCACAGCACAACCAAGCTTGCGGCTAGCAAACCCAGGCTGGTGGGAGTGATCATCACGCTGTCGTACTGGATTTGTCGACTTGCCAGGGTTTGAGTGATGTCTACCCGGTAACTCCGGTCTGCCGTCCACACTGCGTACACCCGCAGTGGTGTGGGTCCTTCAGTATCCTCAACGAAGCCATTGCGCTCTGGGTGAAAACGGTATCCTGCGGGTGCTTGGCGGCTGTTGCCTGCTGATGAGCCATCAGCTAGCCAGACTTGAAATGTCATGTAGCCATCCACCACAAACTTTTGCTTGTGGTAGGACTCAAGCAGGTTATCGAACCCAGACAGCACATGTCCCATAGCCTGCGGTGGGGGGTGGTCATCAAGGGTGGCTACCATAGCCGTGGCCAACCCCTTCAGGTCGCGGTCGAATGTCCCGAGTTCGATGGCATTGGTGCTGTACATGCCAAGAAAATAAATGAAGGCCCAAAGGGCTGTGCAGGCCAGCAATAGGGCCAGCAACATGCGCCGCGCAATGGATTGCCGCCACCAGTGACCTATCATGGGTGCAATGCGTAGCCAATACCGCG
>JBGSRY010000146.1:0-8759 GCA_041737325.1 Rhodoferax sp.
TTGGGGGCGAAGAATTTGTCATCATCCTGCCCAGTTGCCAGGGGCACTATGGCCAGCAAGTCGCTGAGCGCATCCGTGAAGCGGTCAGCGCCCTGAGCGTGACCATCTCACCCGGCATTCATCTCAAGGTCACCATCAGCATTGGTGGGGCTTATGCGCCGCGCTGGGTACGTTCAACCCCCGAGCTGTGGGTGGAACGAGCCGACATTGAGCTGTACCGCGCCAAGAGCGATGGCCGCAACCGGGTGTGCATTGAGCCACAACCGATGCTGGCGGTCAGTGCTGAAGAAAAAAGTTTGTTGTTTGGTCCGCTCTCGCTGGGTGATCCGGCCTGGATTGAGAGCTTGGCCAGTGATGGTTCTGTCGGTTCATCGGGCAGCGTAATGAATAGGGTGAACTGAAATGAGCGACGTATTACCTCCAACCGTGCCCGACAGCACCGTGGCCAAAGTGCCGTTAAAGCCGCTGGGCAAGGTATTGGCCGTCACCAGCGGAAAAGGCGGTGTGGGAAAAACATTTGTGTCGGCCAACCTGGCCGCTGCACTGGCCAAGCGTGGCCACAGGGTACTGGTGCTGGATGCCGACCTTGGGCTGGCCAATCTGGATGTGGTGCTCAACCTGTACCCCAAAATTACGCTGCATGACGTGTTCACTGGCAAGGCCAAGCTGGAAGAAGCCATTGTGCGCGCACCGGGTGGGTTCTCGGTGCTGCTGGCGGGCTCTGGCATGGTGGAGTACTCGCGCCTGACACCCAACGTGCGTGAAGATTTTTTGCGTATCATGTCAGGCTTGTTGCCGCACTATGACATGGTGTTGCTCGACACCGGTGCCGGTATTTCCGATGTGGTGCTGTTTGCCGTGTCACTGGCCTCTGAGGTATTGGTGGTAGCCACCCCTGAACCCACCTCTTTGACCGATGCGTATGCCACCATCAAGGTGCTGGTGGGTGAACAGCAACGCCGTGTCATTCGCATGGTGATCAACCAGACCGCTCGCCTGGGTGATGGCCGCGCCATCACCAGCCAGCTGCAACAAGTGTTGGATCGTTTTGTGGTGGCCAAGCCCGGTGAAAAAGTGCGACTGGCGCATCTGGGCGACATTCCAGCCGACCCCTCGGTACGCCAAGCCGTGATGAAGCGCCAGCTGTTGATTCAAGCCATCCCTGGCTGTCCAGCCGCCCTGGCGATTGCCCAATTGGCCACCAAGCTTGAAGAAACGCTGATCAACCAACCCAAATAAACCCAAGCACCGGGTGCAGGCACAACGCCAAACCTGCCGCGCCCCAGGTGTTGTGGCTCACCGTTTGAAGGCTAACCAAGCCGCCATTTTGCAAACCCCGCTGTTTTCACCTCTGACACGCCGCCAGATGCTGGCTGCCAGCTTGAGTGCACCGCTCTGGCCCGGTTTGTTACAGGCCCAAAGCGTTAACTTATTGCAGTTTCCGCGTGACTTGGGTAGCCACCCGGATCACGCCATTGAGTGGTGGTATCTGACCGGTCAGTTGTACGCCGGCAGCCGCGTCTTTGGTTTTCAGCTGACTTTTTTCAGGTCACGTGTACCGACCACGCAGACGATGACATCCAGCTTTGCCGCCAAGCAGCTGATTTTTGCCCACGCTGCAATCACCGACGTAACACGCAAGCGCTTGTGGCAAACACAACGCATCGCACGGGTCTCTGGCAACCGCCAGCTTGATTTGGCTTTTGCCAGCACCCAGGACACGGAGGTGCAGCTGGGCGACTGGAGCCTCAAACACCACGCCGCAACCTACCAGGCACATGCCAGTGGAGCAGATTTTTCAATGCAATTGAGCCTGCATGAAACCCAGGCGCTGCTGTTACAGGGTGCACAAGGCTGGTCGCGCAAAGGACCAGACCCAGCACAAGCCAGCTATTACTACACCCTGCCCCAGCTGAACGCCAACGGCGAGTTGCAACTCAAAGGCCAAACCTTTCAGGTGCAGGGGAATGCGTGGCTGGATCACGAATGGAGCCAGTCGTTGCTGCCCTCCGATGCTGTCGGTTGGGACTGGATCGGGATCAATTTGCAAGATGGCAGCGCACTGACCGCTTTTCGCCTGCGCAGCCAAACCGGCCATGCCATTTGGGCTGGCGGCTCGTTTCGTGCCAAAGGGCAGACCCTTACTGACATCCTGGGCCCCAACGATGTCCGGTTTACCCCCATCCGCCACTGGATCAGCCCGGCCAGCCACGCCACCTACCCCGTCGTGTGGGCCGTGGACTTGACACGTCCCAACACCAGTGGCCAGCCGGGTACAACGCGCTACATCGTCCAGGCCATGGTAGACAACCAGGAACTCGACAGCAGTCAGAGCACCGGGGCCTTTTACTGGGAAGGTTTGAGCGAACTGTTGGACGACCAAGGCCACTTGGTTGGGCACGGCTACCTGGAAATGACGGGCTACGTTAGTCCTTTGAAGTTTTAGCATAGTGCTATATTATTAGTAGCATATATGCCTTTATTGTTAAGGGCTATAGGCTATTTTTATTTATTAAAACTAAAAATATGGCTGCCTTTTCTGGAGCCCTGCCGCCTGCGCATGGGCTTGGCGTTGCAAGTCGGTGTCGCAAGCAAGCGCACAACTGTGCTTGAAGCCAGTACCCAGGACGCGTAAACTGCAGACCGATTCCAATGCCAACGCGGTGGAAACCAAATCACTTTCAAGGAAGCTGTCATGAACGTTTCTGCATCCAACACCACGGTGGTTCAGTCCACGCGCCAACCAACCCCGCTCCAAAAAGAAAACGCAGAGCGAACACCTGAAGCACAGGAGCGGCATCAAGCGGTTGCGACAAAAAAGAACGTACCCGCCACGCCGGTGGTCAACACCCAGGGGCAAACCACCGGCCGCTTGTTGAACGTCACGGCGTAACGTCCACTCACAAACTGGTGTCACCATGGCTGTGCTGGCTGCTATACACAGTGCCACCCCATCGCTGCAATCCACCCTGATACGCAGCCGGATCGCAGTCGCGCGCCAGCAAGCTGACCAGGCGCAAGCACAAGCCCAAGACCTGCGTGCGCAGGCCGATGCCCAGGAGCAGCAGGTACAACAAGCACAGCAGCGTGTGCAAACCCTTGAGCGCGATGCCCACGCTGTGGCCGCCAAGCTGCCCACGTCAGCAACAGACCGGAGCACCACCGCACAGGCCACTCTGAAAAATGAAACTACCTATAGCGGCATTCTGGCCGGTGTGTTTCAAATGGCAAAACCACTGCTCCAAGCTGACCTGCAGCCCACACAGAAGAACCTGGTGAATACCAGCCTGTTTGAGGCCACCAACACCGCCTGGAGTGCACGACCAAGCGGGGCGCAGCAGACCGTGGGTCGATTCATCGATGCCAGGGCCTGATGGTGAAATGCAAACGGCTCTGGCACATCAAGCCAGGTGACGCAGTTCGCGCAAAGCCACCGACACCGGGGCCAGGTCAGCCCCTTGGGTGCTGATGGTTTCCAGCAAGCGGCACAGGCGGGTGATGGTGGTGGCGTTGTGTTGCGACCAGGCTTCAACCCCATCAAAACGCAGCAGCACGCTTTGACTGATCTGGCTGGCAATGGCGTACACGTCATCGCGGGCGCTGCCTCTGGCCTGGGTTTGCCACAGGGTGTCGGTGGGCAAGCGGTTGATCTGGGCACGCCAGGCGCTCAAGCCCAAAACACTGTCAACTCCAAAGTAGGTTTGTGCCACTTGTGCCAGGGTGCTGCTGCCGTTCTCGGTCAAATCAACCAGATCAAGTGCCGGGAAAATATATTCAAGCGCCGTCAAATTACGGGCCAATTCGGTCACCACGCCAGCCTGCACGAGTTTTTGCGCAGCTTGCTCCCAGCTGGCTGCTGCACCTGTAGGCAACCAGGTGTCCAGATGGGCCCGCAGTTCGCGAGCAGCGGGCTGGTAGCGCCCGATCAAGGTCGGTAGATCAGAAGCTTTGAACCGGGCCCGTAACATCCAGCGCGAGGCACGCTGGGTGATCGCAATGAGTTTGCTGAGCAAGCCCAGTTGCAAAGCACTGGTGACCGTACCATCGAGCGCATCAATCTGATCCCACAGGGGTTCCAGGTCAAAAATTTCACGCGCCAGGGTGTAGGCGCGCACCACGTCTGCGGTGCTGGCGGCGGCTTCAGCCGCCAAAAAGTTCACAAAAGTGGCCCCGGTACGGTTGACCACCGTGTTGGCTACAAAGGTGGCGATGATTTCGCGCTTTAGCGGGTGCTGGTTGATCGCGTCTGCAAATTTTTGTGTCAATGCTTGGGGGAAATAAGCCTTGAGGACACGGCCAAAATACGGATCATCGGGCAGATTACTGGCCAGCAAATCATCAAACACCGACATTTTGGCGTAGGCCAGCAACACCGCACCTTCAGGTGCGGTCAGCCCCTGTTGCAGGGTGCGTCTGCGGGCTATTTCATCATCAGTTGGCAAAAATTCGAGGGCACGGTTCAAGCGCCCTGCGCCTTCAAGCCATTGCATCAAACGCTGTTGTCCATCCAGCAAATACATGGGACGATGGCAGGCCACATCCAGCGCCTGGGTCTGGTAGTAGTTGTCGGCCAGCACCAGTTGGCCGACTTCGTCAGTCATCGAGGCCAGCAGATCATTGCGCTGTTTCAGCGTCAGGTCACCCACCTCAACCACCCGGTCGAGCAAAATTTTGATATTGACTTCATGGTCAGAACAATCCACCCCGGCCGAGTTGTCAATCGCATCGGTGTAAATCAGGCCACCCGCTTGTGCATACTCAATACGCCCCAGCTGGGTGCAGCCCAGGTTGCCACCTTCTACCAGCACCTTGCAACGGAGTTGCGTGCCGTTGACCCGAAATGCATCGCTGGATTTGTCTCCCACCTGCGCGTGGCTCTCCAGCGCAGACTTGACGTAAGTACCAATGCCACCGTTGTAGACCATGTCCACCGGAGCCTGCAGCAACGCGTGCAGCAAGTCACTGGGAGACAACTCATGTGCTTCAATACCTAACACCGCGCGCGCCGCGTCAGACAGGTGGATGGACTTGGCCGTACGCGGGTAGATACCAGAACCCTGGGACAGCACGCTGCGATCAAAATCGTCCCAGCTGGAACGTGGCAAATTGAACAGGCGTTGGCGCTCGGCAAAACTGCGTGCCACATCCGGTGTCGGGTCAATGAAAATGTGCCGATGGTCAAATGCCGCCACCAACTGAATCTGGGGCGAAAGCAGCATGCCGTTGCCAAACACATCGCCCGACATGTCACCAATACCGACCACAGTGAACGGTGTCGTCTGGATGTCATGCGACAAAGCCCGGAAGTGGCGCTTGGCTGATTCCCACGCGCCGCGTGCTGTGATGCCCATTTTTTTATGGTCATACCCGACCGAGCCACCGGAGGCAAATGCGTCACCCAGCCAGAAACCATAATCAGCCGACACACTGTTTGCAATGTCCGAGAAACTGGCCGTGCCTTTGTCTGCTGCCACCACCAGGTAGGGGTCGTCAACGTCATGGCGCACCACCTGCAACGGCGGCACAACCTGACCTTTGACCAGGTTGTCAGTCAAGTCCAGCATGCCGCAGAGCAGCAGTTTGTAGCAGGCAATGCCCTCGGCCATAAAGGCATCGCGATCGCCGACAGGAGGCGGATTTTTGAGCACAAAACCGCCTTTGGAGCCGACCGGCACGATGACGGTATTTTTGACTTGCTGGGCTTTGACCAGACCCAGAATTTCGGTGCGGAAATCTTCACGCCGGTCAGACCAGCGCAAGCCACCACGAGCAACCTTGTCAATGCGCAAGTGCAGCGCTTCTACGCGTGGAGAGTAAACCCAAATTTCAAACAGTGGCTTGGGTTCAGGCATACCTGGCACGTGGCGCGAGTTGAACTTGAAGCTCATGTAAGGTTTGTGATCGCCAGAAGCCGTCAACTGCCACACGTTGGTGCGCAGTGTCGCCAAAATGGTACTGAAGTATTGTCGCAACACGCGGTCTTCTTCCAGACTGGCCACAGCGCTGAGCTGTGCTTCTATCGCCGCCGTCAACCCGGTTTGCGCCGTGTCACCCTGAGCGACCTGCGCGGGATCGAAACGGGCTTCAAAGAGCTGATACAAGGTTTGCGTCAAGGCCGCGTTTTTATGCAACGTGGCTTCCAGGTAACTTTGGCTGAAAGGAAAACCCAGCTGCTTGAAGTAGCGCGTGTAAGCCCGCAATACCGCAATGGCGCGTGCATCCAGACCAGTGACCAGCACCAGTTTGTTGAGATCATCACTGTCCAACGATCTGCTCCAGACCAAGGTGAACAGCTGCTCAAAACGATCACGAATCTGTGAAAACTCAGCGAGTTCAGGCAGTTGCAGTCCAAGGTCATGTATCCAGCGTGTCGAAGAACCATCCCCGGGAACGCTTTCAAAGACTTGGTGCGGATGCTCATCCAGCACACGTGCGCCCATGCGCTCCAGCACCGGCAAGGAGTCTGACAAAGCCACCTTGGAAAGACTGTAAATCTTGAACCGAACCACACCTGGCGTGCCGTCCAGTGGACGGTAGAGCCGAACAGCCATCGGCTTGTCAGCCGACAAAGCGGACAATACTTGCACATCTTCTGCAGCCATATGGCCTGAAAATTCTTCTTTGTAGGCGGCTGGAAAACCGCTGGCAAAGCGGCTTGCCAGCATCAGTCCCAGGCTTTCCCCGTGCACTTGCAACAGGGCCTGTTTGCAATCGTCTTCCCAGCGTTGCGCCAACTGGGCCACACGGGCTTCGAGCAGTGCGATATCAACATTTTTGGGAACCTGCTGCCGCGCACGCACCAGATAATGGATGCGGGCCATGGGGCTGTCGGTGAGCATGGGGGTGAATTCAACCGATTGCCCATCAAATGCGCGGCTGAGTTCATCACCAATTTTGATGCGCAATTCTGTGTTGTAACGATCCCTGGGCACAAAGACCTGCACCGAAGTGAACCGACCAAACGGGTCGCGGCGTACGAAAATGCGGGCCCGCTGGCTTTCCTGAAGTCGCAAAATCCCCACGGCATGTTCGATCAGGGTTGCGGTGTCGACCTGGAACAGTTCATCACGCGGATACGCATCAAGAATGGATTGCAGCGACTTGGCGGCATGGCTATCGGGCAAAACACCCACCGCGCTCATGACGGCGGCGGTGCGGCGGCGAATTTGGGGAATGTCACCCACCGAGACGGCGTAGGCCTTGGAGGTGTAGAGCCCCAGGAATCGGGCTTCGCCTACCACTTTGCCGGATGCATCGAAACGTTTCACGGTCAGACAATCCAGCCATGCCGGGCGGTGAACGGTCGAACGTGTCATGGCTTTAGTGACCAACACCAATTGATCGGAATCTATAAATTCGAGTGCATCGGTAGGCAAACGGCTCAGTGGAGTATGGGGTTCACCACGCAGAATGCCCAGACCCGAATCAGGCACAGCAACCAGATTCATGCCACTTTCCTGTTGCACCAATTGGTAGTCCCTTGAACCCAAAAAAGTGAAATGCTGGTCTTCCAGCCAATTCAGAAAATCGACACCTTCTTGCTGTCCGGTGGCCGACAGAGCCGACACGACCGAAGCCTGGCGTACCCCTTGCAGGTGTGCCAGCATGGCAGTCCAGTCAGTCACGGCTGCACGCACATCACGCAAGACATTGGACAATTCTTGCACCAGCAAGTCACGGTCAGATGGACTGGAAATCCGGTCACACTCGACCAAAATCAACGATGAAATGTGTGGGTTGCGTTGTGTTTGTGGCAAGGCCTGCAAAACTTGTTTGACCCGACCTTTCGCATCACGCTTGACTGCCAGCAGCGGGTGAACAATCCAAAGCGCAGTACGCCCGAGACGATTAACGGCCATGGTGACAGAGTCCACCAAAAACGGCATGTCGTCATGAACGATCTGGATGATGGTGTGTTCGCTGATGAATCCATCTTCAGCCAAAGTTGGGTTGAACACCTGTATACGAACGCCATCCGAATCGACCGGTGCATCAAGCAAACGCCAATGGGCATTGGCCAAGGCGAGCAAACTTGAGGGACCACGCTTATGCAGTTCATCCGGATCAGTTTTATCGAAATAGGCGGCAACAAAATCCGCCAAATCAGTGGAAGCGGCTCCGGCGTTTTCCAGGGTGTAGGTGCGCAAGGCAGCAAGGGTGGCATGGGTCATGCAAATCTCCGTTGGTTCTTTTGGATGCAAAAGATTCTAGGAAGCGCACAAGCCCAACCTCACACCGGCATTGTCAATTCATTGCCTTATGCAAATAACACATAACCATCAAAGAGAAGGATGCCAATCCAGCGTCCAGGCACCCGACAGCACATTCTGCAACCAAAGAAGGGCTGCAAGCGTTTTGCCGTCAGTGACCTGACCTTGACTGCACCACTGCAGCAACTGGACGGGTGTCGCTGAAAATACGTCCAGAAATTCACCTTTGTCCAAGTGCTGTGGTCCAGCTACTAGTCCGCGCGCGAACCAGATGTCAATGAATTCTGTGGAATAGGCAATAGCGGGGTGCAGTACGCCGGCATGCGCCCACTGTGTAGCCGTGTAACCGGTCTCCTCGAGCAATTCACGCTGCGCGCAGTGGAAACAATCCTCTGCAGCATCGAGTTTGCCCGCTGGGAACTCGATCATGACTTGGCCGATGGGATAGCGGAATTGTCGCTCCAGCGTAAACGGCCAGCGAAGTCATCTTGCGCAGAGCGGCAATTCTTAGGAGCATGGTGTCCACTTCAACCAAGGTGGACACATGGA
>JBGSRY010000184.1:0-3662 GCA_041737325.1 Rhodoferax sp.
CCTGCTGCCCGACGTGTGCGCACACAACCCGGTGTACGCACCCCTCAAACGCTACCTGGGGGAACCTCTGCAGCCGCGCAAGTTGTACCAACTGGCACTGCAGTTGGCCGATGTGCTGGACGGCTACCAAAGCTACCGCGCCGACTGGTTGGCCGACTGGGCCGCTGGGCGTGATCAACTGGCGGGCGCTGGCAAGCCAGCTGATCTGCCGAGCGAACACGCTTGGCAAGCCCAGTTGTGGCGCGACATCCGCCTGGATGTGGGCCGTGCTTTTGAAGACAGCTCCCGCGCCGCCGTGCATGAGCTATTTCTTGCTGCCATGGCTGGCATCAAACGCGACTTTGATGCCACCGGCCAGCGCCCGCCGGGTTTGCCGGCGCGGCTGGCGGTGTTTGGCGTGTCCTCGTTGCCGATGCAGCTGGTGCAGGCGCTGGCCGCGCTGGGGCAGGTCAGCCAGGTGCTGTTGTTGGTGCAAAACCCGTGTCAATATTTTTGGGGCGATGTGGTGGAGGGGCACGCCGCGCTGCGAGCCCAGGTGCGCCAGCGCCAGCCCATCAAACCCGCTTTGCTGCAGGCCGCAGCGCAGGCTCAAGCGGGGCATCCGCTGCTGGCTTCCTGGGGCAAACAAGGGCGTGATTATTTGCATCTGCTGGACGGCTTTGATGCGCCCGAGCAGTACCGCCAGTACTGGGCACGGGTGGATGTGTTTGTGGATCCCGCCACGGCCAACCCAGAACACCCGGCCAGCCAGTTGGCGCAGCTGCAGTCCAACATGCTCCATCTGAGCCCTGAGCCCGCAACACCGCAGCCGTGTCCGCTGGATGCCTCACTGGAATTTGTCAGTGCCCACAGCGCCCAGCGCGAACTGGAGGTGTTGCACGACCGCCTGCTGGCCTGGTTTGACGCTGACCCGGCCTTGAAGCCGCGTGACGTGATGGTGATGGTGCCTGACATGGAAGCCTTTGCCCCCCACATTCAAGCCGTGTTTGGCCGTTTCGTGCCCGGCCAGGCCGGCTTCATTCCCTATGCCGTAGCCGACACCACGGCACGCAGTTCACCTCTGGTACAGGCGCTGGAGCAACTGTTGAGCCTGCCCACGGCGCGCCTGACCTTGCAAGAATGGGCCAGCCTGTTTGAAGTGGCGGCCGTGCGCCAGCGCTTCAAGGTGTCTGAGGCTGACGCGCAGTTGTTGCAAGACTGGCTGGCCCAAGCCGGTGTGCGCTGGGGGCTGGACGGTGCGCACCGCCAGCTCTGGGGTCTGCCCGCCGGCACACCGGGCCTGGCGCAAAACACCTGGTCTTTTGGCCTGAATCGCCTGCTGCTGGGTTATGCGCTCGGTGCTGGGGAAGAGGGCGCGGGCGTTTGGCAAGGCATCCTGGCGCAGCCCGCCCTGAGCGGTTTGAGCGCCCCTTTGATGGCCGCGTTGCTGGACTGGCTGCAAGCCACCACCGATGCGTTGGCTGCACTGTCGCAAGACCACACCCCGAGCGAGTGGGGCGACACCTTGACCGCGCTGGTGCAGCATTTTTTTGCCGCGTCGGATGACGCCGATGAGCGCGCTCTGGCCCGCGTGCTGGAGCCGTTGCAAAGCTGGCTGGATGCCTGTGAGGCAGCGCAGCTGGACAGCCTGCTGCCGTTGCAGGTGGTGCGGGAGCATTGGCTGTCCAGCATCGAAGTTGGCAGAATTCAGCAGCGTTTTTTTGGCGGTGGCGTGCAGTTTGGCACCCTGATGCCGATGCGCTCGATCCCGTTCGCGGTGATTGCGCTGCTGGGCATGAACGATGGCGCTTACCCGCGCGTGCAAGCCGCGCGTGACTTTGACCTGATGGCCAGCAGCTGGCGTGCCGGTGACCGGTCGCGCCGCGAAGACGACCGCTACCTGTTTCTGGAAGCCATTTTGTCGGCGCGGCAAAAACTCTACCTGAGCTGGCAAGGCCACAGCGTCAGCGACAACTCGTCGCGCCCGCCCTCGGTGCTGGTGGCACAGCTGCAAGACCACGTCAACGCCTTGTGGATGCCCGCGCACCGGGTGCAGGTGCAGCCGCTGCAACCGTTTTCGCGGGTCTATTTTGAAGCCGGGTCTGGTTTTGAAACTTATGACTCAGATTGGGCTGCAGCCCATGTAGATCAAGCGCAAGCAGCTATTACTATTGAAGCGACAAAGGCCACTACTGTCAGCCATGCCAGCCTGGATGCCGGTCTGCCTTGCCCCGCCAGCCTCACGCTGGAAGACCTGCAACGCCTGCTGCGTGCCCCGGTGGAGGTGTTTTTCAGAAACCGTCTGCAAACCACGCTGGACCAGATGGATGACCTGACCGAGCCCGACGAGCCCTTTGCCCTGAACACCTTGCAAACCCACCAGTTGGCCGCACAGCTGCTGCAGCGCCCGGACAGCGCCCACGTGTTGCTGCCCTTGCAAGGCTCTGGCCAGTTGCCCCTGGCCGCCTTTGGCGAGCGCAGCGCGCACAGCCTGCTTGACGTGGTGGCGCAAGTGCACGCACGCCGCCAACCCTGGCTGGCGCGTTACCCGCTGCCGCTGGACGCGCAGCCGCTGGCGCTGGACTTTGCAGACGGCACATCCTTAAGCGGTGCGCTGGACGGTTTGCGGTGTCCGCAGGGCAACCAACCAGCGGAGGTGGTTGAACAGGATGGCGTTCAAAGCGGGCGTGCACCCGTTGGCCTTGCACCCAGGATATGCCTGCAACTGTGTGAGCGCCCCGGTGCGCTGTGGCAAGGCAAAAAAAGCGCAGAACAGGCGCGTGGCCATGTGCTGGTGAACCTGTGGTTGCGCCATCTGGCCGGTTGCGCCAGCGGCCTGCAGCTGACCAGTGTGCTGGTGGGGGTGGACGGTGAAGTGGTGCTGGCTCCGATGGCGGCCGATGCGGCGCAAGCTGCGCTGTCAAGCTTGATGCAAGCCTACCGCCAAGCCTGGGCTGCACCGCTGCCGCTGGCCGTCAAGACCGCCTGGGCGTATTTGCAACGCCAGGCGGCCAACGCCGCGTTGCCACCCGACAAACCTGCCAAAGACCCGCACCTGGATGCCCGCAGCGTGTTTGACACCCAGCCCAATGCAAAAATACCCGGCGAGTGGGCGCAGTCAGCCTACCTGCAGCGCGCCTTTGACAGCTATGACGACATCGCCAGCGGCTTGCCGCACTGGGCTGCCGTGCTGTATGGGGATTTGTTGGCCTGGGTCGCACCAAAGAACACAGCCACTTCGTCATGAGCGCTTCACAACCGACCCAGCCCCTGAACCCCCTGACGCTGCCCCTGACCGGCTTGCAGCTGATCGAGGCCTCGGCGGGAACCGGCAAAACCTGGACGCTGGCGGCCTTGTATGTGCGGCTGGTGTTGGGCCACACCCCTGCGTCCCGCCAGCCTGGCCCGGCGCTGTACCCGCCGCAGATTCTGGTCATGACCTTCACCGAAGCGGCCACGGCCGAACTGCGCGAGCGCATCCGGAACCGGCTGGCACAGGCCGCCCGGTATTTTCAGACCGGCGACGCACAGTTGTCCGACGACTTTTTGCGCACCCTGGGGCAGCAGTTTGATTCGGCCAGCTGGCCCGAGTGCGCCGCCCGCCTGAACCTGGCTGCGCAGTGGATGGACGAAGCCGCCATCTTCACCATCCACGGCTGGAGCAGCCGCATGCTCAAAACCCA
>JBGSRY010000201.1:0-1901 GCA_041737325.1 Rhodoferax sp.
GACAGAAGGAGAGCCAGCGCTGGATTTGATTTTCCAGCGTGATCGATGATTTGTACATCTCAGCCTTCTCACACATGACTGATGCCGACAAAAATCATGGTCAAACTAAAAAAGGCCCTGCGGGGCCTTTTTTATTGAACCTACTTCACCAACTGATTGAGCTGAATAATCGGCAGCAGCACCGCCAGCACAATCAGCATCACCACCAGCCCCATGGCCACGATCAGCAGCGGCTCCAGCAGCGTGGCCAGCTGCATGGCGCGGCGTTGCACCTCGGTACTGAGCTGTTTGGCAGCGCGCTGCAGCATGGTCGGCAGCTGGCCGGTTTGTTCACCCAAACGGGCAAACATGGCCAGCAACGGTGGAAAGCGCTTTTTTTGCGCCAGCGCCAAGGCCAGCGGTGCACCCTCGCGCACCAGCACCAACGCGTCTTGCGCATCGGCACGCATGGCGCGGTTGCTCAGGGTGTCAGACGCGGCCTGCAAGGCTTTCAGAATCGGCACTCCGGCTGCAGCCAGCATCGCCAGCGTGCTGGCAAAACGTGCCGCGTTGTAGCTGCGTGCCAAGCGTCCAAGAATCGGCAAATTCAGCCACATGGCATCAAATTGTTGACGAAATACGTCTCTAGCCCATGCAAATCTTAGTCCAATTGCTACTATAAACATAGCAATAAAAACCAACCAGCCATAGCTGCGCACGAACTGGCTCAGGCCAATCATCAGCACCGTCAACAGGGGCAAGGCCCGTTTGCTGCTGGCAAACACATGTGCCACCTGGGGCACCACGTAGGTCACCAGAAACAGCACGATGACGATGGCCACCAGCGACACAATGGCCGGGTACAGGGCCGCACCGATCAGTTTGGATTTGAGCGCCTGCTGCTCTTCCAGGTCGTCAGCCAGGCGCTCCAGCACCTGCCCCAGGTTGCCGCTTTGCTCGCCCGCGCCGATCACCGCCACGTAAATGCTTGAGAATTCGCGCGGGTGCTGCGCCAGCGCCTTGGCAAACGGTGCGCCACCGTTGACCTCGGCGCGCAGGGTGGCCACCAACTCGCGTTCAGGGGCTTTTTCGGCCTCGTCAGACAAACTTGCCAGGGCGCGTTCCAGCGGCAGGCCGGATGACACCAGACCGGCCAGTTGGCGCGTCCAGGTGGCCATGGCGTTGGCACCAAACACCCGTTTGCGCCCCCACCCATCCGTACCCACTGCCGTGGCATCGGTTGCAGCGCTGACGGGTTCGACTTTGATGGGTACCAAGGCTTGCGCACGCAACTGGGCGCGCGCTGCTTTGGCCGAGTCGGCATCCATCACACCTTTACGGGTTTCACCAGCGGCGCTTAAGGCTTCAAAGGAATAGACGGGCATTGAAATTTAAAACTCAAAGCTCCAGCACATCGGCAAACAGCTGATCGGCGCTGATGTGCAACGCCACACTGGCCAGTTCAACCGCATCACCGCGTACAAAGGGGTGCAACACCCACAGACCGTCAGCACCTTTGCGATACACGTCGGTGCTGCGCAGATCCAAATCAATGAAGGCGACTTCCTGCAAGCTGGGCAAACTGCGGTAGTAGCTGAATTTCAAACCCCGGTCATAGGCCGCCGTGCTCGGTGAGAGCACTTCAATGATCAACCGGGGCTCGGTTTTGACCAACGCGCTGGCGTGGTCTTGCGCGCTGCAGGTGACCAGCACGTCAGGGTAAAAATAACTGTTGGCTGCCGCCACTTGCAAGCGCATGTCACTCATGTAGGCGCGGCAGGGGCTGCCACTGAGGTGCTGGCGCAAGGTCACATAGCAATTGCCTGCAACAGTCACATGCCGGTCTTCGGCCCCTGCCATGGCAAAGACCTCGCCATCAAGGTATTCGTGGCGGTCAACCTGGGTGGCCTCCCAGGTCAGGT
>JBGSRY010000223.1:0-2260 GCA_041737325.1 Rhodoferax sp.
CCTGCGGTGTTGGTTTACCAAGCCAAGAGCTGGCGCGCTGTGGGCACATTCAAGGAAGCCTTGCACGAGGTCTTGTGGGTGGTGACGGCCTTTACAGCTGCCCATTCCATCACCCTCACCCTGGCGGCGCTCAGGGTGCTGGAGCTGCCTTCACGTTTGGTGGAGTCTGCCATTGCGCTGTCGGTGGTGCTGGCTGCTGCCAATAATTTACGGCCGGTGTTCACCCAGCGCCGCTGGCTGGTGGCCTTTGGTTTTGGTTTGATTCATGGCTTTGGTTTTGCCAGTGTGCTGGCCGAGCTGGGCTTGCCGCAAGAAGCCATGGTGTTGTCGCTGCTGGGCTTCAATTTGGGCGTTGAAACTGGGCAATTGGCCATCGTGGTGGTGTTTTTGCCGCTGGCTTACCTGTTGCGTCACAGCGCGTTTTACCGGCGTGGTGTTTTTATCGGCGGCTCTGTGCTGATCTCGGCAGTGGCGTTGGTTTGGTTGGCCGAGCGACTTTTCAATTTGAAGCTCATCAGCGCTTGATGCACAGGCATAAAAAAGCCCGCTGACGCGGGCTTTAAGCAGACGCAAGTTGAATCAAGCGCCGTGGATTTTCATCATCACCGGCACGATCAGCAGCGCCACGATGTTGATGATTTTGATCAGCGGGTTGATGGCTGGACCTGCAGTGTCTTTGTAGGGGTCGCCCACGGTGTCGCCGGTGACGGCGGCTTTGTGGGTGTCAGAGCCTTTGCCGCCAAAGTTGCCGTCTTCAATGTATTTTTTGGCGTTGTCCCAGGCCCCGCCACCGGTGCACATCGAGATGGCCACAAACAAGCCGGTCACGATGGTACCCATCAGCAAACCACCCAACGCAGCCGGGCCAAGCACCAGACCCACCAAAATGGGTGCAACCACCGGCAACAGGGACGGAATCATCATTTCCTTGATGGCAGCAGTGGTGAGCATGTCCACGGCGGTGTCATATTCCGGCTTGCCCGTGCCTTCCATGATGCCCTTGATGTCGCGGAACTGGCGGCGCACTTCCACCACCACCGCACCCGCAGCGCGGCCCACGGCCTCCATCGCCATGGCACCAAACAGGTAGGGAATCAGGCCACCAATAAAGAGGCCAATGATGACCATCGGGTTGCTCAAATCAAAGGTGATGTGTGTGCCATAAGCATCCAGCTTGTGGGTGTAGTCGGCAAACAGCACCAACGCAGCCAGACCGGCAGAACCAATGGCATAGCCTTTGGTGACGGCCTTGGTGGTGTTGCCCACCGCGTCCAGCGGGTCGGTGATGTCACGCACGCTCTTGGGCATTTCGCTCATTTCGGCAATGCCACCGGCGTTGTCGGTGATGGGGCCGTAAGCGTCAAGTGCCACCACAATGCCGGCCATGCTGAGCATGGAGGTGGCCGCAATGGCAATGCCATACAGGCCAGCCAGGGCGTAGGCGGTGTAGATGGCAATGCAGACAAACAGCACCGGCCAGGCGGTGGAGCGCATCGACACCCCCAAACCGGCAATGATGTTGGTGCCGTGGCCGGTGGTGGAGGCTTGTGCAATGTGCTTCACCGGCGGGTACTGCGTGCCGGTGTAGTACTCGGTGATCACCACCAGGCCAGCGGTCAGGATCAAGCCCACAGCGCAAGAGAAAAACAGCTTCATCTGGCTGCCACTGGCGGCAATGGCGTTGTCAGGAATCAGCCATTGGGTCACGAAGAAAAAGGCGATCAGCGACAAGACACCGGCCACAGCCAAGCCCTTGTACAGCGCCGGCATCACATTTTTCATGCCCGGCGAGGCCTTGACAAAGAAGCACCCAATGATGGAGGCCACGATAGAGACAGCGCCCAGAGCCAGCGGGTAGACCACCGCACTCATGCCTGCACCGGCAACCAGCAAGGCACCAAGCACCATGGTGGCGATCAGCGTGACGGCATAGGTTTCAAACAAGTCAGCGGCCATGCCAGCGCAGTCGCCCACGTTGTCTCCCACGTTGTCGGCAATCACGGCCGGGTTGCGCGGGTCGTCTTCGGGAATACCAGCTTCAACCTTGCCGACCAGGTCAGCGCCCACGTCAGCACCTTTGGTGAAAATGCCGCCGCCGAGTCGGGCAAAGATCGAGATCAATGACGAGCCAAAAGCAAATCCCACCAGCGGGTTGAGCAAATGCGCCAGGTTTTTGTCAGGTGTCAGGTTGCCGTTGCCAACCAGAAACCAGAAAAATCCGGTGACACCCAGCAGCCCCAAGCCGACCACCAGCATGCCG
>JBGSRY010000227.1:0-3696 GCA_041737325.1 Rhodoferax sp.
CCAGCACCTGGAGCGGAGCCAAGGTTGACCACAGCACCTTCACGGCTGCCACCAACTGCGCCAGCTGCCACAACGGCACGGCCGCGCCGGGCAAATCAGCCAGCCACATCCCGACCACGGCCAACTGCACCACGTGCCACAAGAGCGGCTTCACCAACTGGTTGCCCGCGCGCTACCACGCCAACGTGTCGGTGGTGACCGGCTGTGCCAGCTGCCACGCCACCACTGCTTACGGCTTGACCTCCAAGCCCAACAACGCGACGCATACGGGTGTCACGATGTGTGAGACTTGCCACAAATCAACCGCCAGTTGGTCCAGTGTGCAGTTTGCACATTCTGCCGCCAATGCAGTGGGTACAGGCACTTGCGACAACTGCCACAACGGATCGTCAGCGCTTGGAAAATCGGCAACCCACATTCCTGTGGTTACTGGCGTATCCAAGTGTGATTCTTGCCATAAGTCGCAAACCAGTTTTGCCACTTCGGTCACCATGAACCACACGGTGGTGATGGCGACAAGCTGCAAGTCTTGCCACAACGGCACTTACATCTCACAGGGGAACAACGGCGGGGCCATGGCCAAACCGGCGAACCATATTCCTGAAGCGCAATTGCAAGGCGGCTCCAGCCTGGATTGCAACGCGTGTCACAGCAGCACGGCTGCCTGGTCAACCCAAAAAATGAACCACAACGCCAGCATGGGCAGTGGCTCAGGGTGGTGCAAGTCTTGTCATGCATCCGGTACCGCCTATCTTGGCGGCATGGAAAAGAAAGCCTTGTTGCACAAAGCCAAATCTGGTACTTCGCCTGCTGACTGTTCAACCTCGGGTTGCCACAAACCATTGGGCAGCAAGGGTGCTGCTTACTCCAAGTGGGATTGATCATGTCTTGTTGCATGGCAATTTGACGGCCGTTTTTCAACATTATTTTTAACCCGGTTACACCATGTTTTTATCGCAAAAAAATCTTCTCACTCAAGCTGCGGCCTGCGTCTGTGCGGCATTCGCCGCATCAGCCCAGGCCCAGGTGTTGGATGAATTGGAACTGCGTCAAGAAGGTAACAACGCGGTGGTGCAGATTCGGTTTGTGACACCCGTGCAGTATTCGCGCTCGATTGCCGCACGCGCCTCCGATCTGGTTCAGGTTTTTTATAAAGTGCTTCCGACCCGCATGCCGCTGCAACTTTCCAGCAGCGAGCGACGCTTGCCAGGTGCGGGCGCTATTCCCGCCATCGAAGTGCGTGACGGCTCAGCGGTGAACACCACAGCCGACAGCACCAATCGAAAGTTGGTGGTGCGTTTTGGCGCAGCCACCCCCTATACCGTGCGCGCTGGGCGTGATCGCAACAGCATTGAAGTGGTGCTGGTTGGCAAAGGCAGCTCCGTCAAGGAAGCCTTGATCGCCAAGCTCAACGCTGCTGCGCCTCAACCCACGGCAGTGGCTCCGGCGGCGGTGCTGGCAGACACCCCCATCAACCCTGAAGCCGAAGCGGCGGCAGCAGTGTTGTTGACCACGGCACAGTCAGCCTTTGACTCTGGCCAATACGATGCGGCCACCGAATCCCTGAACCAGCTGTTGAATCTGCCGCCCAACATGGCTTCCAGAAAAGCCCAGGAAATGGCCGGCCTGGCCCGTTTGAATGCAGGTGACAAAGCGCGTGCGGCAAGTGAATTTGATCTGTTTTTAAAGCTCTACCCCACGGGCGAGGACAGTGACCGCATCCGCCAGCTGGCCGCCTCTTTGCCCGCCATCGGAGCCACGACTGTGGCTGAGGGCAAATCCAAGGTGGAAGCTACGTCGGTCACCAGCGGGTCGGTGTCCTCGTTTTTTTACGGTGGCAAGTCAGATACCCGTACGCAAGAATTCCAGGACTCGCAATTGGGTGGTTTGCCGGTATTGCAATCAGAAACCAGCCTGGCCAACACCGATCAAAAACAATGGCAAAACAGTGTTGATTTGAATTGGCGCTACCGCGATGCTGAAAAAGACATGCGCATTGTGGTGCGTGACTCCTTGACCCGTGATTACCTCAAGTCAGCCAACACCGAACGCCTGCGGGCCCTGTACCTTGACTACCGTTCGTTGAACCTGGGCGGCAGTGTCCGAGTCGGGCGACAGTCTCCCACCGGCGGTGGGGTGATGTACCGTTTTGACGGTGTGCAAGCGGGTTACACGTTTGCGCCCAAATGGAAAGTCAATGGCGTGGTGGGTAAGCCCTCGGATGATTTGCTGGATACCCGGCGCACGTTCTATGGCGTGTCGGTGGATGCCGATGCCCTGACCAAATCGCTCAGCGCCAGCACCTACCTGATCGAGCAAGTGATTGACGGTGTGACAGACCGACGTGGTGTCGGCGCAGATTTGCGCTATTTTCAGGGTGGGGTGTCGGCCACTGGCCAGTTTGACTATGACACCATCAACAAAGGGGTCAACATTGCGGCGCTGCAATCCACCTGGCAGGTGTCGGACGCAACGGCGTTGAACGTCATGTTTGACCGCCGCACCACGCCGCTGTTGTCGTTGGGCAATGTGTTGTTCTTTCAAGACCCCAACCTGGCCTCACCAGCCAAACGCATCACCGAACTCCTGGGTACCACGCCGATTGAAACACTGCGTGATCAGGTCAAAGGCCTTACCGCGTACCAAAGCCAGTTTCGTGTTGGGGGAACCACTGCCATTTCTCAAAAATGGCAGACCGGGGCCGACTTCAGTCTGACCAGTGTGGATGAAATCAAACCCGTGGCGGTGCTGTTGCCCAACGGGCAAGCGGCAACCGGTAACCTTTGGGGTGTCAGCGCGCAGCTGATTGGCTCCAACCTGTATTCGGCGCGTGACACGCATGTGTTCAATGTCAGCTTCCTGGGGTGGCCGGCCTACCATGGCACCCTGCTGTCCTACAACAACCTCACCAGCCTGGGTGACAAGTGGCAACTGGAGCCGTCGCTCAAGTACTACACCCAAAGCGGTAGTGCCGGTGACAGCACCAGCGTCTGGGGCACCGGCCTGCGCGCCAGCTACCGTATTCACAGCCAGGTGTCACTCGAGTCTGAGCTCACTTACGAACGTTCCAACCGCATCAACGCGCCCACGCTCACCGGCCCCGGTGCCACGGAACAATCCGCACGCCTGGGCTACTACCTGGGTGGCCGCTTTGAGTTCTAACCCACCACGCGACGGAGAGGATCATGTTTGATTCAAAACACCTCACCACCCCCCGGGTTCTGCTGGTTGCTGGAGCCGTTGCGGTGCTGGCCGTCAGCGCTTACCTGTGGCAAAAAACATCGCCCCAGGTGCTGCCGGTTGTGCCTGCAACTGCAGCCATGTGGAAATTGCCCTCGGCCATGAACGCTGCCGCCCCGACCTCAAATCCCGCGCCCCAAGCCAATACGGCTGGCGACATTGCAGGCATGGCAGAGCGCTTGGCGGCCAGGTTGAAGAAGCAGCCCAATGATGCCCAGGGCTGGGCCATTTTGGCGCGTTCCTACGATGTCATGGGTCAATTGCCGGATGCTTTGATGGCCTACAAAAAGGCATCCACGTTGCTGCCAGATGACCAGGCCTTGCTGGCTGACTATGCCAAGGCGGTGGCCAGGGCCAACCAAGGCAACGGCAGTGCAGCCAATGCGGGAGCCGTTCCACGTCAGTAACATGAATTATTGGAACCTTTACCTGGTGGTGATCGCGCTGGTGATGCTG
>JBGSRY010000234.1:0-5778 GCA_041737325.1 Rhodoferax sp.
GCCCAGCAACAGCGCCAGCCACCTGTTTGTCATGACGCAGGCCACCGAGTCGGTCACCTTTGAGCACGTGGCGCAAGAACCCGTACCCTCCATCCTGCGCGGTTTCAGTGCCCCGGTGGTGGTTGACTTTGACTACACCGATGCCCAGTTGCTGACCCTGCTGGCCTTTGATCCTGACCCGTTCAACCGCTGGGAAGCCGGGCAACGACTGGCCTTGCGCAGCGCTATCAAATCAATAACATCTAGCCCAGAAGATACAGGGGCTAGAGCCTTAAATGATGCATATGTTTCAGCCATGCGCAGCGTCCTGCGTGACCCGGCCCTGGATGCCGCATTCAAAGAACTGGTGCTGACGCTGCCGTCCGAGACCTACATTGCCGAGCAGCTTGACGTGGTAGACCCACAGCGCATCCATGCGGTGCGCGAAGCCATGCGCGCGCAGCTGGCCACCGAGCTGGCCGCCGACTGGCAATGGGCTTTTGAAGCCCACAGCCAAAACGGCGGCTACCGCCCCGACACGCTCTCCAGTGGCCGCCGCGCCTTGGCCGGTTTGGCCCTGTCCATGCTGTGCCTGGCCGCGTGCCACAGCGGTGACACGGTCTGGCCCGGCAAGGCCTACCAGCGCTTCAAGGATGCCGACAACATGACCGACCGCGCCAACGCCCTGAGCGCCCTGGTGCACAGCGGTCATGAACTCGCCACCCCTGCCCTGGCCCGCTTTCACCACCTGTTCAAGGCCGAAGAACTGGTGCTGGACAAATGGTTTGCCCTGCAAGCCGGAGCCACCGACCGCAGCGGGCAAGTGCTGCCTGCAGTGCGCGCCCTGATGAAGCACCCCGACTTCAACCTCAAAAACCCCAACCGTGCCCGCAGCGTGATCTTCAGCTACTGCAGCGCCAACCCGGGTGCGTTCCACCGTGCCGATGCCGCCGGCTACGTCTTCTGGGCCGACCAGGTGCTGGCCCTGGATGCCATCAACCCGCAAGTGGCCGCGCGCCTGGCACGTGCGCTGGATCGCTGGAAAAAACTCACTGAGCCCTACCGCAACGCCGCCCAGGAAGCCCTCAAGCGGGTTGCAGCCAAAGCCGACCTGAGCAACGATGTGCGTGAAGTCGTCAGCCGTGCATTGGCGGATTAAGCTGCAGAAAGTACAACGCATGAAACGCATTTCACTCACCCGCTATCTGGTTGAACAACAGCGCCTCAAAGGTCACATACCGTCGCAACTGCGCCTGCTGCTGGAGGTGGTGGCGCGCGCTTGCAAGCGCATCAGCCAGTCCGTCAACAAAGGCGCGTTGGGCGATGTGATGGGCAGCGCTGGCAGCGAAAACGTGCAGGGCGAGATGCAGAAAAAGCTCGACATCATCGCCAATGAGGTGCTGATCGAAGCCAACGAATGGGGCGGCCATCTGGCGGCCATGGCCTCTGAGGAAATGGAGGGCATCTACGTGGTGCCCAACCGCTACCCGCAAGGCGAATACCTGCTGATGTTTGACCCGCTGGACGGGTCTTCGAACATCGACGTGAACGTGAGCATCGGCACCATCTTCAGCGTGCTGCACAAGCCCGAAGGCAGTGGCGTGTCAGAGCAGGACTTCATGCAACCGGGCTCCAAGCAGGTAGCCGCAGGCTACTGCGTTTACGGCCCGCAAACCACCTTGGTGCTGACCGTGGGCGACGGTGTGACCGTGTTCACGCTGGACCGGGAACAAGGCTCTTTCATCCTGACCGAAGAAAACCTGAAAGTGCCCGAAGACACCAAAGAGTTCGCCATCAACATGAGCAACCAGCGCCATTGGGCCGATCCGGTGCAGCGCTATATCAACGAATGCCTGCAAGGCAAAAGCGGCCCGCGTGGCAAAGACTTCAACATGCGCTGGGTGGGTAGCATGGTGGCCGATGTGCACCGCATCCTGAGCCGTGGCGGTGTCTTCCTGTACCCATGGGACCAGCGCGAGCCGGAAAAGCCCGGCAAGCTGCGCCTGATGTACGAAGCCAACCCGATGAGTTGGCTGATGGAACAAGCCGGTGGGGCGGCCACCGACGGCAACCAGCGCATCATGGACATCACCCCGAGCAAATTGCACGAGCGCGTAGCCGTGTTCATGGGCTCCAAAAACGAGGTGGAACACATCACCCGCCACCACAACGCGCCATGCAAATGATGCCAGACGCACCGCTATAATCTGCGGTTTTCCAAGCCGGTGTAGCTCAGTCGGTAGAGCAGCTCATTCGTAATGAGAAGGTCGGGTGTTCGATTCATCTCTCCGGCACCAATAAAATCCAAAAAAGTCCGCTACTCAAACCGTAGCGGATTTTTTTTGGGCTACCCCACGCGCCACGGCATCACGCAGCACGGCATTGATACGGGTCTGCCAGCCCGGCCCGGTTGCCTTGAATGCAGTCAGCACATCGGCATCAACACGCATGTTCAAGGTCGGTCGTTTTACAGCCACGGGCGGCCTGCCACGGCCACGGGTCACAGTTGCTTGTTTCCAGTAGGCGGCCACGGCAGCGGCATCATTGGGGTCGTAGGGGCCATCCGTGGCGACATGGGGTATCGGTGTGTCAGCGGCAGCTTCACGCTTCACACGTTGCCAGTCTGTGCCTTTGGGCTTAAGTGCGGTTTTGGGCATACAGCGTCCTTTCTTGTTTGGATGCACGGCGCAATGAAATAGCTCGCACCTCGTCTGGTTCACGCAGCACATAAACCAGCACCAGCACCACGCCTGCCACTTGCACCAGGGCAATGTCCATTAGCCGGGCTTCACCCCTTTGTGGTGACTGCAATGTCAGTTTGTCGGGCGCGTCAAACACCAGCATGGCATCTGCCAGCGATAGCCCGTGTTTTTGGATGTTCAGCGCGTTCTTTGCTGGGTCGAATGAGAGCTTCATTGTCTTATTTATTGTATTGGCATCAATTCAGCACGTCAACCAGACACCAGGCGCAACTTGCCCGGCTCCAAGGCAGCATCGAACGTAACCCCAGCTGACTGAAGAATGTGCCATTCAATACGCTTCAGATACGGTCGCAATGCGTCCGCGCTGTGCTGGTCACAACCAGATTCTGGCAGCGCTACGCATGCACACCATTCAATCAACGCCGGTGCTGCACCGCTAGCTCAGACAGCCTTGCGCCAAGGTCAGTTGGCGCTGGCATCGGGCCGCCAGCGCTGCATCGTGCGTCACCACCACAAACGCCGTGCCCTGGGTGCGTGCCAGCTCAAGCATCAGGTCAAACACGCCCTGCGCGGTGGCGCGATCCAGGTTGCCAGTGGGCTCATCGGCCAGCACGCAAGCGGGTTGCGTGACCAGCGCACGGGCTATGGCCACACGCTGGCGTTCACCGCCAGAGAGTTCTGAGGGACGATGGTGCAGCCGCCCTTCCAACCCGACACTTGCTAACATTTTTGTAGCTATCTGTGCAGCATCCACATGGGTCATACGCCGAATCCACAGTGGCATGGCGACATTGTCCAGGGCGCTGAACTCGGGCAACAGGTGGTGAAACTGGTACACAAAACCCAGATGCTGGTTGCGCAGACGGCCCTGCTGCGCGGCGCTTTGGTGCGCCAGGTCTTGCCCCAACAACCGCACCGAGCCGCTGCTGGGTGCGTCCAGCCCCCCCAGCAGGTGCAGCAAGGTGCTCTTGCCAGAGCCTGATGCGCCAACAATCGCCAGCGTGTCACCAGCCTGCACATCCAGATCCACACCTTGCAGCACCGTGACATCAAGGCGGCCCTCGGTGAAGCGCTTGGTTAAACCACGCGCACGGAGCACCATTGCGTGCGTGGCAACCGCATCAGAGCCGGGTCGCAAGCCTGCAGAATTGATAAGCGTAGGGGTGTTATTCATAACGCAGCGCCTCGGCGGGGTTGACTTTGGACGCGCGCCAGCTCGGGTACAGCGTGGCAGCAAAGGCCAGCACCAGTGAGATCAGCGCAATGGGCAAGATGTCGGCCTGTTGCGGGTCGCTGGGCATGCGGCTGATCAGGTACACGTCGCGCGGCAAAAAGCTGGTGTGCAGGAGTTGTTCAATGGCGGGCACGATCACGTCAATGTTGAACGCCACGCCCAAGCCCAGCGCCAGCCCGGCCAGCGTGCCAATCACCCCCACCATCGCGCCCTGCACCACAAATATGCCCATGATGGAAGCCGGGCTGGCCCCCAGCGTGCGCAGAATGGCAATGTCAGCGCGCTTGTCGGTGACGGTCATCACCAGCGTGCTGACCAGGTTGAACGCGGCCACTGCCACGATCAGTGTCAGGATGATGAACATCATGCGTTTTTCAAGCTGCACGGCGGCAAACCAGGTGCGGTTCTGGCGCGTCCAGTCACGAATCAGCACCCTGTCCGTGAGCATGGTGGCCAGATCGGCAGCCACAGCGCGTGCCTGGTGCAGGTCGCGCAGCTTGACGCGCACGCCGCTGGGGCCCTCCAACCGGAAGATGCGCGCGGCATCGTCCAGGTGCATCAGCACCAGGCCTGAGTCGTATTCATAGTGGCCAGAGTCAAACGTGCCCACCACCGTCATCTGCTTCAGGCGCGGCACCACCCCGGCGGGCGTGACCTGGCCGCTGGGCGCTACCAGCGTCACCTTGTCACCCTGCACCACACCCAGGCTGCGCGCCAGTTCACCGCCCAGCACCACGCCAAACTCCCCCGCTACCAGACGCGACAGCGCCGCACCTTTGAGGTCTGCCACCAGGTCGGTGACCTCGCCCTCATGGGCCGGGTCAATGCCCCGCACCAAGGTGCCTTTCATGTCTTCACCCCTTGCCAGCAATGCTTGAGCAGCTATAAAAGGTGCAGCACCTGTGACTTGTGGATGCGCCTTGACCTGGGCCAGCGTGCGTGCCACGTCGGGCAGTGCATCGCCGTTGGGGGCGAAAATTTCGATGTGCGACACCACCCCCAGCATGCGGTCGCGCACCTCTTTCTGAAAACCGTTCATCACGCTCAGCACAATGATCAGCGCCGCCACCCCCAGCGCAATGCCCAGCATCGACACGCCCGAGATGAACGAGATAAACCCGTTGCGCCGCGTGGCCCGGCCCGCGCGCGTGTAGCGCCAGCCCAGGGTGAGTTCAAAAGGGAGTTGCATGCATCAAAACTTGTGAAGTTGTAAGTAAGGCCACGGCAGCTATGCCAAGGCGTAGAGTTTGAGGGGTAGCCAGCGCTGGTAGTGCAAAAAATCACCATCCAGGGTGAAGATGGGCAACTGGTGGTGCATGGCGGCAGCGCAAATCAAAAAATCGGTGTTGGAGCCCTGCACACCGTTGGCGCGACAGGTGTTGAATGCCTGTGCCGCCGCCTCATAGACTGATAGGGGCAACGCCAGGTCATCAAACGCGCTCAAGCGCTGGCGCAGCAAGTCAAACTGGGCCGGGGTCTTGAGGCCACTGAGCAGCTCTTGGCGAATGGCACCCATGAGCACCGCACGACCATCACGCACCAGTTCAGCCAGCGCCATGACCGTGGCCTGCTGATCAGCCGGTAGCACGCTGTCGGTAGGGCGGCGCAAGGCCAGCGACCACACCGACGTATCCACCAACACCTTCATAGCGTGGCCAGCGGTGCGCGCTGTATGTTGCGCTGCGCCTGGGCATCAAAACCCTCTTCAAACTCGACCTTGCCAAACAGATCCAACAATTGAGCCTGGCGGCGGCGCTGCACAAACTCCAGCAAAGCCTGCGTCACCACCTCTTTTTTGGTGCGCTGCCCGCCCAGCTGACGTGCTTCTTCAATCAAATCGTCATCCAAAGCCAGATTGGTTGC
>JBGSRY010000238.1:0-3947 GCA_041737325.1 Rhodoferax sp.
GGGCAGCGTAGCAGCTAACGGCTGTCCACTGAAAGGTCACGTACGCAAGTGCGAGGCTATAAGGTGAGGATCAGAGCAACAGAGACGAGCCCATTAAGTTGGGGTGAAACGGGCAATCTCTACGCGCAGCAATACCAAATAGGCACACGTTGATGGGGCCCCCGGAGTGTGCGGGTAGGTAGCACCGAGCCAGGCAGCGATGCCTGGCCCAGATTAATGGCAGTCACGCCCAGGGCAACCTGGGTGCACAAAATCCGGCTTATCGGCGGGCTTCACACTTTTTTATAGCGCATCACCCAGATGCGACAAAGGCTAGAACTCAATTAGCCTCTTACCAACAGGCTCTGCCCCAAGGCAAACACCGAATTCGGCGCATGGCTGCGCGCCAGCGCTGGCGCAGGCTTTTTGAACACGCCGCGGTTGGGCGCTGGCTTTTGCTCAATCTTCACGCCCTTGGCCAACTGCTCCAGCACCAGGCTGCGCAAGGTCACAGACTGCATGAATTCAGCCACCTTGGCGTTCATGGAATCCCACAGGTCTTGCGCCATGTCTTGCGTGGCGGCCGCTTCTTTGGCGCTGCGTTTGGGCGCAGCATCTTCAACCGCCGCAATGATGTCTGCCACGGTGATGGCATCGGTACGCTGCCCCAGGGTGTAACCACCGCCCGGCCCACGGGTGCTCGACACCAGACCTTGCTGGCGCAACTTGCTGAACATTTGCTCCAGATAAGAGAGCGAAATTTGTTGCCGCACGGCAATATCAGACAGTGGCACAGGGCCCTGCTTCTCGCGCAGCGCCACGTCAATCATCGCAGTCACAGCAAAACGGCCTTTGGTACTTAAACGCATGTGAATTACTCCTGTCAGTGTCCACGAATCAGACACGTCGCAAACTATAAAGTTCAAATCACTTCGTGTAAATTCGAATTATCAACAATTAAACTTCGTCAAAATCGAAGAATTGCAACAAAGACGTGGGGCACATCCGATGAATTTCAAGCATCTTTACTATTTTTGGGTCACGGCACGCGCGGGCGGCATCATGCGCGCCGGCGAGCAACTGCACACCACACCGCAAACCCTGTCTGGGCAGATCAAGCTGCTGGAAGACTGGCTCGGGCGCAAGCTGTTTCGCAAAGCGGGCCGACAACTGGAGCTGACCGAGCACGGACGCCTGGCGCTGGGCTATGCGGATCAGATTTTCGGTCTGGGGCAAGACCTGGAAACCGCCCTGCGCCAAGCACGTGGCGCGCAAAAACGCTTGGACTTTCGGGTTGGTGTGGCGGACTCGGTATCGAAATCGGTGGCCTACCGCTTGCTGGAGCCGGCATTTTCGATCGGCCAGCCAGTGAAACTGCTGGCCAGCGAAGGCAAATTTGACGACCTGCTGGCACAACTGGCGTTGCACCGGCTGGATTTGGTGATTGCCGACGAACCCATGCCCAAACGCCTGAGCGTCAAGGCCTTCAACCACCCGCTGGGCAGCAGTGCCATGAGTTTTTTTGCGGCGGCAGGCTTGTTACCGCGCATCAAGGGCGCTTTCCCCAACTGTCTGGATGGCATTCCCATGCTGGTGCCCGGTGGCACGGCGGCGGTGCGCCAACAACTCGAAGGCTGGTTTGCCAAACACCAGATCACCCCCGTGGTGGTGGGTGAGTTTGACGATGCCGCATTGATGAAAGCTTTTGGCCGCGAAGGCCAGGGTGTCTTCATGGCCCCGAGCGTGCTGGAAGAAGAAACCCGCCAGCAATTTGGTGTAACCACCATCGGACACACCAGCGAACTGGTCGAATCGTTCTACGCCGTGTCGGTGGAGCGGCGCATCAGCCACCCCTGTGTGCTGGCCATCACCGATGCAGCGCGGGGGCAGCTGTTTGGCGTGTGACGGGGCTTAAAACCGTTCGCCCACAGCCAAATAGCGCCACTGCCCCAGCGGCAAATGCGCCAGAGCGACGCGCCCGATGCGCAGGCGCTTCATCGACACCATGTGCAAACCCGCGCGTTCGCACAGGTAGGCAATCAACCCCGGGTGCGCACCCTTGACGGCAAAGCGCAGCCGCGTGATGCCCTCTTGCGTGCTGTTGACGCTGGCCTTGAACGGTGGCAGTTTTTCCATCACGCCCAGGGCGTTGAGGTGGTGCAATTGGTCGGCATTGACCTCGCCTTGCACCTCCACCAGACATTCATGCTCGATCAGCGCCGCGTCTTCGGTCAGCTTGCGCAACACGCGCCAGTCTTGTGTGAACACCACCAAGCCGCTGGCCGCGCTTTCCAGTGGCACGCCGGGGGTGAGTTTGTTCAGGTGATGCGTGAGCACGCGCTGACCGGATTCGTCCTGCGCCCAGTGCGACGACGCTTGCAGCAGTTGTTGAGCCGGTTTGACACGCGACTGGCTTGCGCCCAGCGCAGCCATGGTGTCCCACCCGGGGGGCTTGTGCAGCAACAGCGTCACGTCGGTCTTGGCCAGCAGGCTGGCATCAGGATCAATGGCCACAACCTGATCTGTGACGCGCACCATGGGCGCATCCACCACCACCCCGTTGACCCGCACCCAGCCGCCTTCAATGTACTGCTCGGCTTCGCGGCGCGAGCAGCGCATCAGAAAGGCCACACGTTTGGACAGGCGTTCGCCCGATGCTGACAAAACAGGCTTCATGCGCGCCCCGATTCGATGCGATCCACGTGCGCCATCAACGACCGCTTGGCCACTGGCCACATGCGCTGCGGCACGTCGTCGTAAACCACCCCTAGCCAGTCGTCCAAACTACCATCGGGATTCGCCTGCATGGCTTGCAGCACCTTGGCTTCACGCGCCAGGCGGTGCGCCTTGAGCTGGTCGATGACGGCCAGCGCCTCCGTGCCCGAGCCCCCCATGGCGTAACCGTGCGCGGGCAGGATGAAGTGCACGTCGTGCGCCACGCAAACCGTGCGCAGCAAGTCCAGTGAGGCCAGGTAATCGGTCATGTCGCCGTCGGGCGGGTCCACCACCGTGGTGCTGCCGTTGAGGATGTGGTCACCAGAAAACAGCAAGCCATCTTGCAGCAGCACCAGACACAGGTGGTTGGCAGCGTGCCCAGGCGTATGAATGACTTGCAGCGTGTGGCCATTTTTATATAACAAATTGGCCTCTAGCCCTTGTTTTACAAGGGTGAGCAGCTCTTTATTTTGTAGTGTTCTGTCGGGGGTGAAAGCGCTGTTGGCGCGGGCGGTGGGGGCGCTGGGTAACCCCAGAATGGGTGGCACGGGGCGGCCGGCCGCTTGGCACAAGGCCTGCAGCGGCTTGGCACCCGGGGCATGGTCCGGGTGCGAATGGGTGCAGACAATCTGGCGAATGTCGCCCCCCGCGGCGCGCCAGAGCTTGTCCAGGTGTTCCGCATCAGCCGGGCCCGGGTCGATGACCATGAACCCGGTGGCCGGCTCGCCCACCAGGTAGCCGTTGGTGCCCGGGCCGGTCATCGCACCGGGGTTGGGCGCGGTCAGGCGCTGCACGTTTTTCAGCAACGGCACCGGGTGGTCGCTTTGCCAGTCCAGCGGGTGCACGATCTGGCCGTCGGGGCACACCAGCGCCAGTTCGCCAAACGGCAGCTCGTGCTCCATGTAGCGCGCTTCGCGCCCACCCAGCAGGCCGGCGCGCGGGCAGCTCACAAACAACGGGTCTTCCGACACCGCGCACGCGTCCAGCAGCGACTGCACCGTGGCAAAGGCTTGCAGCCGCTCCAGCGTTTTGATAGTGGGGTAGATCATGAAAAACGTGCCCGCCTGGTGCCGTGCCAGCGCATCCGCCGGGCGCACCCAGACCGGTTCGAACTGTTCTGCCTCGTCGGCCACCGGGGTTTGCCCGGGCGGCATGCGGGTCACCAGAAACGGCACGTCAAAGCGTTTGGGCAGGTCGCGGTCGGTGATCCAGCGCGCCAGCACCTGCACCTGCTGCGCGGCCAGGCGCAGACC
>JBGSRY010000292.1:0-7185 GCA_041737325.1 Rhodoferax sp.
CGGGCTTTGCGCTGCTGCTGTTTGTGTTCATGCGCCAAGCTTGGCGCAACGCAGCGCAAGACCCTGAAGCAGCGCCCAAGATCGCACGCCTGCGTGCTGCATGGGGTTCAAGCAAAACCTGATCCGGTAGCTGTGCACTGGTACGTCATCCACACCAAGCCGCGGCAAGAACAACGCGCCCTGGACAACTTGCAACAGCAGGGTTACACCTGTTTTTTGCCCCTGCTGGCGCGGCAAAAGTTGTGCCGTGGCGCGCTCAGCGTGGTGTCTGAACCCCTGTTTGCGCGTTACCTGTTCATACAGCTCGCCTGCGACCAGATGGGCCAAAGCTGGGCCCCCATCCGCTCCACCAAGGGTGTCAGTCGACTGGTGACCTTTGGCACTGAACCTGCCAAAGTGGGTGACGCGCTGATTGACACCTTGCGTGCGCTTAACCGTGCGCCTGGATTGGCTCAACCCCTGTTTACCCCGGGCGAGCGGCTCCAAATCAAGGATGGCCCGTTTGCCGGGCTGGAGGCCATTTTCCAGCTGGACGACGGCGAGCGCCGCGCCATGGTGCTGATCGAGTTGCTGCACAAACCCAGCCGCATCGCTTTGGCCGCGACCAGTCTGCGGAAAATTTGAAAGCTGAATGTTGGTGGGCGCAGGGGGTGTGCTACGATGTTCAAAATTGAACAAGGTTTGAACCCTGCAACCTGTTCCCTGCGCCGGCCGATGGTGTAACACGGCACGGCGGTAGCGTGTCTAAAACACTATTCCCCCCCCATGGCCGACAAACCCCCTTTGAACGAAAACACGCGTTTTACCGTGCTGCGCCTGTTGCAGGCCAACCCGCAAATGACCCAGCGCGACTTGGCGCAGGCCCTGGGGGTTAGCCTGGGTAAAACCAACTATTGCCTCAAGGCGCTGCTCGACAAGGGTCTGCTGAAGCTACACAACTTTCAAAGCAGTCAGCGCAAACTGGCCTACGCTTACCTGCTGACACCCAGCGGCATCGCCGAAAAAACGGCTCTGACCGGTCGATTCTTGCAGCGCAAGATGCACGAATTTGAAGCCCTGAAAGCAGAAATCGAGTCGCTGCAGAGCGAGGCAGCGCAAAACGCCCCCAGCCAGAAATCGCCAGCCTTGCAGGCGCATTCATCATTTGAACTATGAACCCAAGCGAAAAAATCTACGTTGCAGGTCACCGGGGCATGGTTGGCGCGGCCATTGTGCGCACGCTCAAGGCTTCTTGTGGGGCAGACTTCGGTCTGCCATGGATGACTGAAGTCATCCCCACGAAAGGCAGAACAAAAGTCGGCGCAAAACCATAGCCACTTCTTACCGTACAAATTCCGCATGAGCAGCATAAAACTTTTCGAAACCAAGCAAGTTCGCTCACTTTGGGACGCAGAAAAAGAAGCTTGGTTTTTCATCCCAACGACCAGCATGACAAAAAAAACCGCTTTCATCACCGGCATCACAGGCCAAGACGGCTCTTACCTGGCTGAAGCCAAGAAGCACGCGCTGCTTAAAAAGCACGGCTATGTCATAAGCGTGAGTGTTGAATAAAATAAGCCTCTAGCCCTTGTCAATTAATCGTAAGTAGCTACAAATAAAATAGCATTTTAATATGATTACGCAGAAAAAAATGAAAGCAGTCATCCTGGCCGGTGGCCTGGGAACACGCCTGAGCGAGGAAACCGCCAGCCGACCCAAGCCCATGGTCGAAATTGGTGGCAACCCCATTCTGTGGCACATCCTCAAGATGTACTCCCACCACGGCATCAACGACTTTGTGATCTGCTGCGGCTACAAGGGCTATCTCATCAAAGAATACTTTGCCAATTATTTTCTGCACATGTCAGACGTGACCTTCAGCATGCAAACCAACCAAATGCAAGTGCACCACAAACGTGCCGAGCCCTGGACGGTGACGCTGGTTGACACGGGCGACCATTCCATGACCGGTGGTCGGCTAGGGCGCGTAGCCGAATACGTCAAAGACGAAGAGGCCTTTTGCTTTACCTATGGCGACGGCGTGGGTGATGTCGATATCAGCGCCACCATCGCCTTTCACCGCAGCCATGGCAAAGCCGCCACGCTGACTGCTGCCTACCCGCCCGGCCGATTTGGCGCTCTCGACATTCAAGACGGCCAGGTCAAAAGCTTCAAAGAAAAGCCAAAGGGCGACGGTGCCTTCATCAATGCCGGTTTTTTTGTGCTGTCGCCCAAGGCCTTGGGCTACCTCAAAGACGACAGCACCATTTGGGAACAACAGCCCTTGATGCAGCTTGCCACAGATGGTCAACTCATGGCCTACCAGCACCATGGTTTCTGGCAGCCCATGGACACGCTGCACGACAAGATGACGCTAGAAAACCTGTGGGCTAGCGGCCAAGCTCCGTGGAAGAAGTGGGAATGAGCTACCAGCCCCCATCCCAACCTTCCCCCAAAGGCGGGAAGGGGCAAAACCCTGTGTCTGCTCCCACCTTTTGGCCTAACCCTACCTTTTGGCGCGGCAAACGCGTCTTTTTAACCGGCCACACCGGCTTCAAAGGCAGTTGGCTCAGCCTGTGGCTGCAAAGCCTGGGCGCACAAGTCCACGGTTTGGCGTTAGAGCCCCCTACTACACCTAATCTATTCACCGCAGCGCAAGTAGCAGCGGGCATGGCCAGCCACACCCTTGGTGACATTCGCGACCTGCCCACCGTGCAAAAAGCCATGCAGGCCAGCCAGGCCGACATCATCATCCACATGGCGGCACAGCCGCTGGTGCGCCTGTCTTACGCCGAGCCGGTTCAAACCTACGCCACCAACGTCATGGGCACCGTGCACGTGCTGGAGTCAGCCCGTCACACGCCCAGCGTTAAGGCAATAGTGTGTGTCACCACTGACAAGTGCTATGAAAACAAAGAATGGGCCTGGGGCTACCGCGAGAACGAGCCCATGGGCGGCCATGACCCCTACAGCAACAGCAAAGGCTGTGCCGAGCTGGTCACCAGCGCCTACCGCAATTCATTCCTGCAAAGCAGCGGCATTGCGGTTGCCAGCGCCCGTGCGGGTAACGTCATTGGCGGTGGCGACTGGGCTGCAGACCGCTTGGTGCCAGACATCTTGCGGGCATTCGAGCAAAACAAGCCGGTGGTCATTCGCAACCCTAACGCCACCCGCCCCTGGCAACATGTGCTGGAGCCATTGAGCGGCTATTTAGCGTTGGCCGAGCACCTGTACACCGACGGTCAAGCATTCGCTGAGGGCTGGAACTTTGGCCCCAAAGACGACGATGCGCAACCCGTGCAATGGATTGTTGAACACATGGTCAACAGTTGGGGCAACGGTGCAAGCTGGCAGCAAGACGGCGGCACCCACCCGCATGAAGCCAACTACCTCAAGCTAGACATTTCCAAAGCCAAAGCCCGCCTGGGCTGGCAACCGCGCTGGCCGTTGGCCACAGCCCTAAAGAAAATCACGGCATGGCACCATGCCTATCTGAATTCGGCCAACATGCACGAATTCACCCTGGAACAAATTCAAGACTACGCTCAACCACAAAAGGATCAACTGTCATGCTAGCCATACAAGCAAACTACCATGAAGGGCACATACAAATTGCCACAGAAGGCCTGCCGCGCGACGCCAAAGTGGTCGTCGTTTTCCTGGATGCTGAAGCTGCAAATGCCCCTACCGGCTTAAGCCCCGACCAACAGGCGGCACTCCACCTGCAAAGCCAGAGCAGCTTTGCGCAAACCGTTTTACTTAACCCTGCTGAAGATTGCTGGAACAATGCTTAACACTATTGAACAAGGTGGCATCTACAAGCTGCCTTTTCCCTACGCCGATCTTTCTGACCAAAAATATCGACCAGCACTGGCGATTACGGCACTAGACAACTCGGGTGATGCACGGTTTGTCTTCATCACGACCACGCCGCCAGTGCCCCCTGCGCAGCGTTTGGCACTGGGTGATGATGACTTTGACGGTGCACCATTGCCGTTTAAAAGCTTTGTCCGGCCCGAAAAGTCGATGCTTCTCAACGGCAGCCTGGCTGTAAAGAAACTTGCACAACTCACGCCCAAAGCACTGCAAACAGTTTTGCGCCACGTCATCCAGGACGAAGTCACACACTTTTCAGCAAGCGCCTTTGCACCCAGCAACTTCGTGCCAGGCACCACCGCCGTCCCTCCGTCCGGCAAGGTTATCGGTGCCCAAGAGCTAAAGTACATGGTTGAAGCCAGCCTGGACGGCTGGCTGACCACGGGCCGCTTCAACGCCGAATTTGAGAAAAAGCTCGCCGCTTTCATCGGCATCAAACACCTGATCACCGTCAACTCGGGCTCATCGGCCAACCTGGTCGCGTTCAGCACCCTCACATCGCCCAAGCTGGGCGAGCGTGCCATCAAAAAGGGCGATGAAGTCATTGGCGTGGCAGCAGGCTTCCCCACCACCGTCAACCCCATCCTGCAATTTGGCGCGGTGCCGGTGTTTGTGGATGTGGACCGCCTCACACACAACATTGATGCCAGCAAGATTGAGGCGGCCATTAGCCCCAAAACCAAAGCCATCATGCTGGCGCACAGCCTGGGCAACCCGTTTAACCTGGACGTGGTCACGGCCTTGTGCAAAAAGCACAATTTGTGGCTGGTGGAAGACTGCTGCGACGCCCTGGGTACCACCTACCGTGGCCAGATGGTCGGCACCTTTGGCGACATTGGAACGCTCAGCTTTTACCCCGCGCACCACATCACCATGGGCGAAGGCGGCGCGGTGTTTACCAAGCACGATGAGCTCAAAACCATTGCGGAAAGCTTCAGGGACTGGGGCCGCGATTGTTATTGCCAGCCTGGCAAAGACAACACCTGCGGCAAGCGTTTTTGCCAAAAACTGGGCGACCTACCCCATGGCTACGACCACAAATACACCTACAGCCACCTGGGCTACAACCTCAAAATATCCGACATGCAAGCCGCCTGCGGTTTGGCTCAACTGGAAAAAGCGCCGCAATTCATCCAGGCGCGCAAAGACAACTTTGCTTTCTTGAAAGCACGCTTGAAAGACTGCGAAGAATTTGTCAACCTGCCGCAAGCCACCGAGCATTCTGACCCCAGTTGGTTCGGCTTTCCGATCACACTCAAACCCAACTGCCCCGTCACCCGCCTTGACCTGCTGACCTATCTGGATCAAAACAAAGTCGACACACGCCTGCTGTTTGCCGGCAACCTGACACGCCAGCCCTACATGGCCGGGGCCAACTACCGCATCAGCGGTGACCTGACCAACACCGACAACGTGATGAACAACACCTTCTGGATTGGCGTGCAACCCGCCTTGACGCAAGAGATGCTTGAATTTGCGGCAGCCAAAATTGAGAGTTATCTCGGCGTAAATTTTTAAGTGATGCCTTCAATGAATCCTAAAGTCCAACCTTTTGATACCAAAGCGCTCCGCAAAACAGTGCTGGATATGGCCTATGCCGGTTCTACGGTTCACATCGGCTGTGCGTTCTCGATCATTGAACTACTGGCGGTGTTGTACCGGAATCATTTGCGGTATCCCGGCAACGATCCACTCGCTGCCGGTCGTGATTACTTGGTACTCAGCAAAGGCCATGGGGTCATGGCTCAGTACGCGTGCATGCGTGAGTTGGGTTGGCTAAAGGATGAAGCGTTCACAGGTTATTTTGCTGATGGCAGCGACCTCAAAGGCTTGTCTGATTCACGCATCCCCGGCTTGGAAGTCACCTCTGGCTCGCTGGGTCACGGCTTCTCGGTTGGTGTCGGCATGGCAATGGGGGCCAAACTGCACGGCACCGATCAAAAAACCTACGCCCTGGTTGGCGATGGAGAAATCAATGAAGGCCCCATATGGGAAGGCTCCCTTTTTGCGGCACACCATCAGCTTAAAAATTTCATGGTGATTGTGGATGAAAATGGTTTTCAGGCCATGGGCAGCACCCAAGAGGTACTCAAGCTAGGTTCCATACAAGCCAAGTTCGAAAGTTTTGGCTTCGAAGCAATCACCCTCGATGGCCATGATGAAGTCGCAATAGATAGTGCCATCACCCAACTCTGGGCCAGCGCTTCGACAGCGCCAAAAGCACTCATCGCCAAAACCGTCAAAGGCAAGGGCGTGCCCTTTATGGAAAACAACAACATCTGGCACTACACGCGGCTTGATCCGCAAACCTACGCACAAGCCTTGGCTGCGGTTGCTTGGAGCGTGCAATGAGAGCCGCATTTTCAGATACGCTGGTCCGCTTGGCTAAGGCTGACCCAAACGTGTTGTTGCTCACCGGCGATCACGGCTACGCCTTGTTTGATGACTTCCGCAGGGAATGCCCTGCGCAATACATCAATGCCGGTATTGCCGAGCAAAACATGGTGGGCATGGCTGCAGGGCTGGCCCGCACTGGATTCAGACCGTTCGTCTATGGCTTAAGTGCATTCATCCCGGTGCGCGTGGTTGAGCAGATCAAGCTCGATGTGGCCCATGACAAACTGCCCGTGATTTTGATTGGAGACGGGGCTGGCTTTGTCTATAGCTACCTTGGCACCAGCCACCAATCAACCGAAGACATAGCCTGCACCCGCTCACTACCCCACTTGTCAGTTTATTCACCCGCCGACCGCTTTGAAGTAGCCGCCTGCATGGAGCTGGCCTACCAGGCAAAAGGCCCGGTTTATCTACGCATGGGCAAGTCCGACCGGGGCGACGTGCATATGGCTGCGCCGCAAGCCAAGGTCGGCCGGTTGTTGGGCATCAAGCCGGGCCAGACTGGCGATGTTGTCTTCATTGCCACCGGATCGCTCGTACGCACGGCCATGGACATTGCTGCCGCTTGCTATCCCGATGCCGCTGTATGGAGCGCGCCCTTTATCAAGCCCATAGACGGCCAACAGGTGGCCGCTATCTGTGCCCAAAGCCGGGCCGTGATCGTGCTTGAAGAGCATTCCGTGCTGGGCGGTTTGGGCTCTGTCATTACCGAAATTGCCGCCGAATTTGCCCCGGTGTGCATCCTGCGGGTGGGCGTGCAAGATAGGTTCTCGCACCATTGCGGCAGCTACGAGTATTTGCTGCAAGAGCACGGCTTGGATCGTGCAGCCATTGAACAGCAAATCCGTCATTTTCTCCAATGAAATCGTGCTCTAGCCCCCGTCCAGTATGCGCAAGCAGCTACAAAACTAGCAGCAATTATTAGTCATGCCC
>JBGSRY010000214.1:0-2328 GCA_041737325.1 Rhodoferax sp.
CTGCCATTTTGGCCAACACGCGCGGGCCCGAAGCCGCCAAGCGCAAAGATCGCATCACCGATTTGATGAACCTGCACGATGTCTACCGTGCTTTGCTCAAATCGCGTGAACGCCGCGGTGCGGTTGATTTTGAGACGGTTGAAACACAAATTGTGTGCGACGAAGCCGGTCACATTGAAAACATTGTGCCGCGCACCCGCAACGATGCGCACAAGCTGATTGAAGAAGCCATGCTGGCGGCCAATGTGTGCAGCGCGGATTTCATCGCTCAAAGCAAGCACGCCGGGTTGTTTCGCGTGCACGAAGGCCCTACCCCCGAGAAAAAGGAAATACTGCGCAATTTCCTGAAAATCACCGGGGTTGGTTTGAGCATCAGTGACGATCCATCACCGGCTGAATTCCAGGCCATTGCCAAGGCCACCAAAGACCGGCCCGATGCGCCGCAAATCCAGACCATGTTGCTGCGCTCCATGCAGCAAGCCATTTATACCCCCATCAACAGCGGCCACTTTGGTCTGGCGTTTGAGGCCTATACCCACTTCACCAGTCCGATTCGGCGCTACCCCGATTTGTTGGTGCACCGTGTCATCAAGGCCATTCTGGCCAAGACCAAGTACCAGTTGCCTAACTTGCCAACACCCGGCGAAGCACATGCCAAGCTGTCCAAACGGCTGGAGAAAAATCTGGCCGCACGGGTGGCAGAGCCTGGTATCAAACCACGGAAACTCAGTCTGGACATGCAGGCCTGGCAAGCCGCAGGTTTGCATTGCAGCGCCAATGAGCGCCGTGCCGATGAAGCCAGTCGTGATGTCGAAGCCTGGCTCAAATGCAAGTACATGCGCGAACATCTTGGGGAGGAGTACGCCGGTGTGGTCAGTGCCGTCACCAGTTTTGGCATTTTTGTCACGCTCGATGCGATGTATGTCGAGGGCTTGGTGCACATCACTGAATTGGGGGGTGAGTACTTCCGGTTTGACGAAGCGCGTCAGGAACTGCGTGGCGAACGCACCGGCATGCGCTACGCGTTGGGGACGCGCGTGCAAGTGCAGGTGAGCCGGGTCGATCTGGATGGGCGGCGGATTGATTTTCGGCTCATCGCGGAGGGCTCCGGTTTACCCAACCATGCCACCAAAGACCGGGATGCATTGCGTGACGTTACGCCGCGTCAACCGGTTGAGGACGACAGGGTGCCACCAACTTCAGGTCGTCGCAGCCGCACGTTGACCGATTCATTGCCGCGCGCCGGTACGGTCAAGCGTGGCACGCGTGCCAAGCCGTCAGTGCCAGCAAAAACCAAAGACAAAACACGCAAATCGCGCCGCCGCAGCTGATGTTCAACCCCTCTCAACCTTGAAAACCATGACAGAAAAAAATCGAGTGGCTTTGGTCACGGGGGCCGGTTCAGGCATTGGCAAGTCGACGGCCCTGGCCCTGTTGGCGAATGGCTGGCAAGTGGTGCTGGCGGGGCGGCGGGGGGAGGCTTTGCAAGCGGTGGCCGACTTGTCCGCGGCGGCGCAGCGCACACTGGTCGTGCCCACCGATGTGACGCAAGAAGCTGCAGTGGTGGCGTTGTTTGAAACAGCGGTGCAAAAATGGGGGCGGGTTGACTTGTTGTTCAACAACGCGGGTGCCAGTGCACCGCCTGGTGTAGTGCTGGAAGATTTGACGCTGGCGCAGTGGCAAGCGGTGGTGGATGTCAATTTGACCGGCATGTTTTTGTGCCTGCGCCAAGCCTTTCGGGTGATGAAGTCGCAAAACCCCATGGGCGGACGCATCATCAACAACGGCTCCATTTCAGCCACCACACCGCGCCCCAATTCGGTGGCCTACACCGCCACCAAGCACGCGGTCACCGGGTTGACCAAAACTGCAGCGCTGGATGGACGCAAGTACAACATTGCGGTGGGGCAGATTGACATCGGCAATGCCGCCACCGACATGACGCAGCGCATGCGTGCAGGCATTTTGCAGGCCCATGGCGGTGTGGCGGTGGAACCGGTGATGGATGTCGACATCGTCGGACAGTCGGTGGTGTACATGGCCGGCCTGCCGCTGCAGGCCAATGTGATGTTTCACACCGTGATGGCAACTCAAATGCCGTTTGTTGGGCGTGGATAGTTTTATATAAAATAAGGCTGTAGCCCTTGCATTTAAAGTGATACATGCTATGTATTTAATAGCATATCAAGTATGAAAAAGCGCTTGCATAGCGAGCCTTGAAGCGCTAAGTACAGAGGTTTTTGGCCACCCATCAGCCAGTTGTCCGTGCAGGTAAACCGCCTCACATGCGGCTTGAAACGCGGGCATGCCTGTTGCCAATTTGGCACC
>JBGSRY010000354.1:0-2780 GCA_041737325.1 Rhodoferax sp.
TGACCTTCGATTTGATTGTGTTTGGTGCCTTTACCCGTCTCACCGATTCCGGGTTGGGCTGCCCGGATTGGCCTGGTTGCTACGGCAACACCTCGCCTTTAGGAGCCAGCCATGCCATTGCCATGGCCCAGTTGGTCATGCCCACGGGCCCGGTGACGCAAGCCAAAGCCTGGATCGAGATGCTGCACCGTTACCTGGCCATGGGCGTGGGCGCGTTGATTCTGATGATCACCGCATTGGCCTGGCTGCAGGTTCGCAAGCCGACTGCACCCCGGGCCTCGTTTGCAGAACCATCGCCCTGGTGGCCCACCGCAACCCTGGTGTGGGTGTGCCTGCAGGGTGCTTTTGGCGCGCTGACGGTCACCATGAAACTGTTTCCGGCCATCGTCACCCTGCATCTGCTTGGCGGGTTGGGGCTGCTGGCGCTGTTGCGTGCGCAAGCGGTGGGCTATCAATTGGCCACGCCCGGCCACCGGGGTCGGTTGGAGTTGCCAGGGCGTTTGCGCACTGCGCTGGTGTTGGTCAGCCTGTTGCTGTGGTTGCAGATCGCACTCGGTGGCTGGGTCAGCACCAACTATGCGGTACTGGCCTGCAATGATTTCCCCCTGTGCCAGGGCCAGTGGTGGCCAGAGATGAACTTCAGCCAGGGCTTCGAGTTCTGGCGGCATCTGGGGGTGACAGGCGCGGGCGATGCCATCAGCTTCCAAGCCTTAACCGCCATCCATTACGTGCACCGCTTGATGGCTTACCTGGTGTTGAGCGTGCTGGCGGTGCTGGCCTGGCAACTGAACCGGCATGGCGTTTGGCGTGCCCACAGCCGCATGCTGGCGGCGTTGCTGGGTTTGCAACTGGCCACGGGCTTAGGCAACGTGCTGCTGGACTGGCCGCTGCTGTCGGCCCTGTTGCACACCGCAGGTGCTGCCGCGCTGTTGCTGCTGTTGACGTGGGTGCTGGCCAGTCTCAAACCAGGCGCTTTTGTAGCCCCTCAACCAGGACATTTTTCATGACCGTCTTTGCGCAGTACTACGCGCTGACCAAACCCCGCGTCATTCAGTTGATCGTCTTTTGTGCCTTGATCGGCATGGTGCTGGCCGTGCCCGGTGTGCCGTCCTGGCATGAGGCGGGTGTGGCGGCGTTGGCTTGTCTGGGCATCTGGCTGGTGGCCGGTGCGGCGGCGGCCTTTAACTGCATCATTGAAAAAAGCATTGATGCCAAGATGAAGCGCACCGCCTGGCGGCCGACTGCGCAAGGTGAGTTGGGCGACACCCAAACGCTGCTGTTTTCGGCCACCTTGTGTGTGGCGGGTTCGGCCTTGTTGTACTACTTTGTCAACCCGCTGACCATGTGGCTCACCTTTGCCACGTTCATTGGCTATGCCGTGATTTACACCGTGATTCTCAAACCCCTGACACCGCAGAACATTGTCATTGGCGGGGCCTCCGGGGCCATGCCGCCGGTGCTGGGCTGGGCCGCCATGGCGGGTAACGTGGGGCCAGAGGCATTGATCTTGTTTTTGATCATCTTTTTGTGGACACCGCCACATTTTTGGGCCTTGGCCATGTACCGGGTCGAGGACTACCGCAAGTCCGGCCTGCCGATGCTGCCGGTGACGCATGGTAACGAATTCACGCGGCTGATGGTGCTGCTCTACACCCTGATTTTGCTGGCGGCCTGCTTGTTGCCGTTCATCTACGGCATGAGTTCCTGGTTGTACCTGGCTGCAGCGCTGGTGTTGAATGCCGGATTTGTTTTGTACGCCTGGTGGTTGTGGCGGGATTACTCGGACTTGCTGGCACGCAAAACATTCCGCTTCTCGTTGATCCATTTGAGCCTGCTGTTTGCTGCCCTGTTGATCGATCACTACATTTGAACCGCATGGGGCCGGTTTATGATGAGGCCCATGAAGAAACGAATCGCTCTTAAAAAGATAGCTGTTTATGCATTTTTAGCGGGGGCTACAAGCATATTTGTTGCATGCACACCGCAAGCCCCGGCGTTCACGGCCATTGACATCACCGGCGCAGATTACGCCCACGATTTTTCGCTCACCGACCACAACGGCCAGGCGCGCACGCTCAAAGACTTCCATGGCAAGGTGGTGATGATGTTCTTTGGCTACACCCAGTGTCCGGATGTGTGCCCCACCTCGATGGCCGAGATGGCAGAAATCAAAAAACTGCTGGGGAAAGACGGTGAGCGCCTGCAAGCCCTGTTTGTGTCGATCGATCCTGAGCGGGACAAGCCGGACATGCTTAAAGAATACATGGCCGCGTTTGACCCCAGTTTCCTGGCGCTCTACACCACGCCTGAAAAAACGGCAGCTTTGGCCAAGGCTTACAAGGTTTACTACAAGAAGGTGGATGGCCCCACACCCACCAGCTACACCATGGACCACACGGCGGGCAGTTATGTGTATGACACCCAAGGCAAGCTGCGGCTGTTTACCCGCTATGGCACCAAGCCCGAATTGACGGCGGCCGATGTCAGAGTGCTGCTCGCACAAGCCTTTTGAAGCACTTGCAATGACTGTTCTGCTACTATAAATATAGCTAATAGCCCTTTATTTACTAGGGCTAGAGTGCAAAAATACTGATTAAATTTCAGTGGTTGGCGATACCCAGGGTTTGAATCACGTTGCCAAAAAGTGCGGTGTCTGCGGCGATCCGCTTGGCCAGCCCTTCGGGAGACGACCCCACCACCTGCCAGCCTTGGGCAAACAGCTTTTGCCGTACTTCAGGCCGACGCACAATGTCACCCACCTGCGCTGCCAGTTTCGCCAC
>JBGSRY010000355.1:0-1753 GCA_041737325.1 Rhodoferax sp.
CTTGAGGTGGGCCGCGCCATGCACTCCTGGGGCCTGGATGCCAGCCTGAAAAAAGTGGCAGCTGAAGGCAAAGGCGTGGTGGTGTTTTTAAACTGTGGCGAAAGCGGCAAGCAACTGCTGGCCCAGTTTGACGGTACCGCGCGCGCCAGCCACGGCCCTGAACGGGGTCGCATGGACTTGCGCTCTTACGGCATTGGCGCACAAATTTTGCGCGAATGCGGCGTGCACAAAATGCGCTTGTTGGGCAACCCACGGCGCATGCCCAGCATGACCGGGTATGGACTTGAGATTGTGGGCTATGTCAGCGCCGAACCGCTTGCACACTGACTTTCATGAACAGCCCCCAGACCTGAAAACAACTTCACGCTAACCGACAGGACCCTCTATGCTCAACGCCGACCAAGGCACACTGGATGCCGCCGACCTGCGCCTCAATGGCAAGCCGCTCACCATTGGCATCGTGCAAGCCCGCTTCAATGCAGGTGTCACCAACGCGCTGGCCGATGCCTGCAAGACTGAACTGTTGCGCCTGGGCGTGGCCGAAAAACACATCACCCTGCTGCAAGTACCCGGCGCGCTGGAGATTCCGGTAGCGCTGCAAGCCCTGGCAGAAAAGCTCAAGTTTGATGCCTTGATTGCACTGGGCTGCATCATTCGCGGGGAAACCTACCATTTTGAACTGGTCGCCAACGAATCAGGCGCGGGCGTGAGCCGCATCGCGCTGGACTACCAAATCCCGATCGCCAACGCGATTCTGACCACCGAGAACATGGAACAGGCGCAAGCGCGCCAGACCGATAAGGGCCGCGATGCCGCCCGTGCCGCCATTGAAATGGCCAACCTGATAGAAGCAATCGAATGAGTCAATCCAGCCACCCCACCCCTCCCGGCACTTCCAGCCGCCCACCCCGCCAGTCCCGCAAGGGACTCACCAGCACCGGCGTGCGCAAAGCCGCCAGCAAATCTGACCGCTCCCGCGCGCGCGAATTTGCCGTGCAAGCCCTCTACCAGGTGCTGGTGGGCAAAAACGACGTGGCCGCTGTCGATGTCTTCACCCGTGATCTGGCTGGTTTTAACAAGGCCGATGCCGCCCACTTTGATGCTTTGCTGCACGGCTGCGCCGAGCAGGTCGACGCTTTGAACACCCTGATTGAGCCACTGCTCGATCGTGGCCTCAAAGAAATTTCACCCATCGAACACGCGGTGCTGTGGATTGGTGCATACGAGCTGCAGCACTGCCTGGATGTGCCGTGGCGCGTGGTGATCAACGAGTGCGTCGAACTGGCCAAAGAATTTGGCGGTACCGACGGCCACAAATACGTCAACGGCGTGCTCAATGCGCTGGCGCGGCAACTGCGTCAGGCCGAAGTGGCCGCCGACCCCAGCAAACGGTGAGCCGGGCGATGCGCATTGCACAGCGCGCCCAGCGCATTGAGCCTTTTTATGTGATGGAAGTGGCCAAGGCCGCCAGTGCCGTGGCCGCCCAGGTGGCGCACACCGACACGCCCATGGTGTTCTTGAACATTGGCGAGCCCGACTTCACCGCCCCGCCGCTGGTGCAAGAAGCCGCCACACGGGCCATTCGCGACGGCTTGTCGCACTACACCCCGGCCACCGGTTTGCCCGAACTGCGCGAGCGCATCAGCGCCTGGTACCAAAGCCGTTTTGGGGTGCACGTGCCTGCGGGCCGCATCGTTGTCACGGCTGGCGCGTCGGCCGCGTTGCAATTGGCCTGCCTGGCCTTGATCGAAGC
>JBGSRY010000360.1:0-1670 GCA_041737325.1 Rhodoferax sp.
GCTGCACACCATGGTGGGTGCTGGCAAGGCCGAAGGTGCCATGGACGCGGGCAACATGCTCAAGCTCGCGCTGGCCCGTGGCGAGCTGCACTGCGTGGGCGCGACCACGCTGGATGAATACCGCAAATACATCGAAAAAGATGCCGCGCTGGAGCGCCGTTTCCAGAAAATTCTGGTGGGTGAGCCTTCGGTAGAGGCCACCATTGCCATTTTGCGTGGCCTGAAAGAGCGCTACGAAAAACACCACAATGTGGACATCACCGACCCGGCCATTTTGGCTGCGGCCGAGCTGAGCCACCGCTACATCACCGACCGCTTTTTGCCCGACAAGGCGATCGACCTTATTGACGAGGCGGCGTCCAAGATCAAGATCGAGATGGACTCCAAACCCGAGGTGATGGACAAGCTCGACCGCCGCCTGATCCAGCTGCAGATCGAGCGCGAAGCGGTGAAAAAGGAAAAAGATGAAGCGTCGCTCAAGCGGCTGGAACTCATCAACGAAGAGATCACCAGTCTGCAAAAAGAAATTGCCAACCTGGATGAAATCTGGAAGGCTGAAAAAGCCAGCGCTCAAGGCAGTGGTGACCTGCGCGAACAAATCGACAAGCTCAAATTCCAGATTGAAGAACTCACGCGCAAGGGCGACTTCAACAAGGTGGCTGAGCTGCAATACGGCAAGCTCCCCGCTTTGGAAAAGAGCCTGAAAGAAGCCCAAGCCAAAGAAAGCAACCGTGCCGAAGGCGCTGCCCCGCGCCTGCTGCGCACCCAGGTTGGCGCTGAAGAAATTGCCGAGGTAGTCAGCCGCGCCACTGGCATCCCGGTATCCAAGATGATGCAAGGCGAGCGCGACAAACTGCTGCAGATGGAAACCAAGCTGCATGACCGCGTGGTCGGGCAAGACGAGGCCATCAGTGCCGTGGCCAACGCCATCCGCCGTTCACGTTCGGGCCTTTCCGACCCGGACCGGCCCACCGGCAGCTTTTTGTTCTTGGGCCCCACGGGCGTGGGCAAGACCGAACTGTGCAAGGCGCTGGCCGGCTTCATGTTCGATTCTGACGAGCACATGGTGCGCATCGACATGAGCGAGTTCATGGAAAAGCACAGCGTGGCACGCTTGATTGGCGCCCCCCCCGGCTATGTGGGCTACGAAGAAGGTGGCTACCTGACCGAAGCCGTGCGGCGCAAACCCTACGCCGTGCTGCTCCTGGACGAGGTCGAAAAGGCGCACCCGGACGTGTTCAACGTGTTGCTGCAAGTGCTGGACGATGGCCGCCTGACGGACGGCCAGGGGCGCACCGTGGACTTCAAGAACACCGTGATTGTGATGACCAGCAACATTGGCTCACAAATGATTCAGAACATGGTCGGCCAACCCTATGAGGACGTGAAAGACGCAGTGACGGATGAGCTTAAAAACCACTTCCGCCCCGAATTTTTGAACCGCATTGACGAAACTGTGGTGTTCCATAGCCTGGATGCCAGCCACATTGCCGACATTGCCAAGATTCAGCTGACGGTGCTCACCGCGCGTCTGGCGCACATGGACCTGGCGTTGGAGGTGACCGATGCCGCCGTGGCCGAGCTGGCCAAGGTCGGGTTCGACCCGGTGTTTGGTGCGCGGCCCCTGAAACGCGCCATTCAGCAGCGCATTGAGAACCCGCTATCGAAGT
>JBGSRY010000369.1:0-2307 GCA_041737325.1 Rhodoferax sp.
ACCCAGAATGTCGGCAGCGCTGACGCGGCTCCAGGCCTCAATGCCGCCGCGCTCCACGATGTCGGCCGCCTGGTCGAGTATCTCCATGGTGCGTGGATGCAATTCACCAGAATCCTGGTGCAAAAAGAAGGGCACGGGCACGCCCCAGCTGCGCTGTCTGGAGATGCACCAGTCGGGCCGGTTGGCAATCATGTCGCGCAACCGGGCTTTGCCGTTTTCGGGGTAAAACGCTGTGTTTTCGATAGCAGCCAGCGCAATATTTCTGAGGGTTTCAGGCGCTTTGTCTTTGGTAAACACGCCAACGCCTTCGTCCATACGGATGAACCATTGCGCCGCTGCGCGGTAGATCACCGGGGTTTTATGCCGCCAGCAGTGCGGGTAGCTGTGGCTGATGTCGCTGGTGGCCATCAAGCGCCCGGCCAGACGCAAGGCATCAATCACCACCGGGCAGGCTTTCCAGATGTGCTGGTTGCCAAACAGCGGCAGCTCAGCCGCATAAACCCCGTTGCCTTGCATCGGGTTCAGAATTTGGTCATAGGCCATGCCATGGGCCACGCAGCTGTTGAAGTCTTCTACCCCATAGGCGGGGGCGGCGTGCACGATGCCGGTGCCGTCAGTGGCGCTGACGTAGTCGGCCAGGTACACCGGGCTGACGCGGTCGTAGCCGGCATCCATGGCGCTGAGCGGGTGCTTGAAGTGGATGCCATCCAGTGCCTGGCCGCTGGTGGTGGCCAGCACCGTGCCGGTCAAGCCAAAGCGTTCCAGGCAAGCCGTGACCAGGTCTTGTGCCAACACCAGCAAACCGCGTTCGGTATCGACCAGCGCGTAGGTCAGGTCAGGGTGGGCGTTGAGCGCCTGGTTGGCGGGAATGGTCCAGGCGGTGGTGGTCCAGATCACGGCCAACGCGTCTTTGCTGAGCGCAGTCAGGCCAAAAGCGTGGGCCAGTTTGGCTGGCTCGGCACACAAAAAGCCGACATCGAGCGTTTGCGATGTTTTGTCGGCGTATTCGATCTCGAACTCGGCCAAGGATGAGCCGCAGTCAAAGCACCAGTACACGGGTTTCAGGCCACGGTAGACAAAACCGCGTTCAATGACGCGCTTGAAGGCGCGGATCTGGCCGCCTTCGTTGGCCGGGTCCATGGTGCGGTAGGGGCGCTCCCAGTCACCCAACACGCCCAGGCGCTTGAAGTCTTCGCGCTGCTGGTTGATTTGTTCGGTGGCGTAGGCGCGGCTCTTGGCCTGCATGTCGTCGCGTGAGAGCTTGCGGCCATGAAGTTTTTCAATCGCGTTTTCGATCGGCAGGCCATGGCAGTCCCAGCCGGGGATGTATTGCGCATCAAAACCAGCGAGTTGTTTGCTCTTGACGATCATGTCCTTGAGGACTTTGTTCAAGGCATGGCCAATGTGCAGCTTGCCGTTGGCATAGGGCGGCCCGTCGTGCAGCACAAACAGGGGCGCACCGGCGCGGGCATCGCGCAGTTGTTTGTACAGGCCGTTGCTGTTCCAGTCCTGCACCCACGCGGGTTCGCGTTTGGGCAAGTCACCGCGCATCGGGAACGGCGTGTCGGGCAGGTTCAGCGTGCTGCGGTAATCGGCTTTGCCGGTGGCTTCTGGATGTGGAGTGGTCATGGTGCAAATGAGCAAAAAAACCATGCACATGCTGGCGCTTCGGTTGAATGCCAGCCGTCAAATCTTCAGGGGGGCAAATTTGAGTGCTTTGTGCAATGGGTGGAGTAGCTCCACGCAGGCGATTTTACTGTAGGCCCTTGAGGCCGCGCGGGTGCGGGTGCCGGATGGGCTCAGTGGTGCGGCAGCAGTCCACCGCTGCAGCGCTCAATGCCGGCCAGGTCGCAGCGCGATTGCACCTGGGCAAACCCAGCGTTGCACAGCAGGGTACGGACTGCCGGGGCTTGGTTGTAGCCATGCTCCAGCAGCAGCCAGCCGCCCCGCACGAGATGCCGGGGGGCTTGGGCGATGATGTGGCGCAGGTCGTCCAGACCGTCGGTGCCACTGGTCAAGGCTTGCAGGGGCTCATGGGTGAGGGCGGCCAGGTGCGGGTCACGTGCGGCAATGTAGGGCGGGTTGGAGACGATGCAGTCAAACGCAGCTGCGGGGTCGCTCAAGGCTTCAAACCATGCGCCTTGCCCAAACACCACGTTCAGTGCCAGCCGCCGGGCGTTGGTTTGCGCCAGCGTCAGGGCATCCAGGCTGAAATCGGTGGCGTGTACTCGCAAGGCGGGCAGGTTGGCTTTGAGCGCCAGCGCGATGGCCCCGCTGCCCGTGCCCAGGTCGAGTACGCTGGCGGGC
>JBGSRY010000441.1:0-4015 GCA_041737325.1 Rhodoferax sp.
ACAGGCCCGACATCAACGCATCCCCCGTGGGCATGACGTGGCCGCCCTGCCACTCGGCAGCCTTGAGGGTTTTGATGTCACCGTCGCCCCCAAAGGCCAGGTGCAGGGGCTGCAGCGGCAACAAAATCGGGCGAAAGCTGGAGCTGGGTCGTTTGACCCCCTTGGCCACCAGCGCGATGCGGCCATGGTGGCGGGTTAACACCTCAAGGATCAGGCTGGTTTCGCTCCAGTCGTAGCGGTGCAGCACATAGGCCGGCTCAGCGGTGATGCGTTGGGTGGCCATGGCGGGCCAGCATCAAGCGTAAAACGCTTCGACCTTGCCTTTTAATTTGATCAGCAGCACGTTGCCCTTGCGGTCACGGGTTTTGCCAGCGGGCACTTTGACCCAGCCTTCGCTGATGCAGTATTCCTCTACATTGGTGAGGGTCTTGCCGTTCAGGCGGATGCCAATGTCATGCTCGAACGCGGCGGCCACATGGTGCGGGCTGCGTGGGTCGGAGGACAAGTGGTCGGGCAGGGTTGGGGTGGGCACGACAGTGGGCAGAGTGGATTCAGTCATGGCAAGCGCAGGGTTGAACAATGAGCAAGAGTGGGGAATTTTTGAATGGCAAACACCGGGTGCAGGCCCGGTTCACTCGTAACCAAAAGAGCGCACGCGGGCCTCGTCGTCGGCCCAGCCGGAACGCACTTTGACCCACATTTCAAGAAACACTTTGCAGTCAAGCAATTTTTCCAGCTCAACCCGGGTTTCCATGCCAATGCGTTTGATGCGCTCACCTTTGTCGCCAATCACCATGGCCTTGTGGCCATCGCGCTCGACGACGATGGTGGCGGCGATGCGCAGCAGGCGCTTCTGGCCCTTTTTTTGTGGGGGTTCTTCGTCAAACTTGTCGATGATGACGGTCGAGGTGTAAGGCAATTCGTCGCCGGTCAGGCGAAACAGCTTTTCACGCACCATCTCGGCCGCCATGAAACGTTCACTGCGGTCGGTGAGCTCATCAGCGGCGTACCACCAGGCTTGCTCGGGCAGGTACTTGGCGCAGATGTCCAGCAGGCGCGCGGTGTCTTTGGCGTTTTTGGCCGACATCGGCACAAATTCGGCAAAGGCGTGTTGTGCCTGCATGGTCTGCAGCCAGGGCGCAATGTCACCACGGCGGTGAATGTTGTCGAGCTTGTTGGCAATCAGCAGCGTGGGAATGCCTTTGCCCAGCAGTGCCAGCACGCGCGCATCGGCGGGGGTGAAGCTGCCGGCCTCCACCACAAACAGAATCAAATCCACATCGGCCACAGCACCAACCACCGTTTTGTTCAGCGACTTGTTCAGCGCATTGCCATGGATGGTCTGGAAACCGGGGGTGTCCACAAACACAAACTGGGTTGCGCCCACGGTGTGCATGCCGGTGATGCGGTGACGCGTGGTTTGCGCCTTGCGCGAGGTGATGCTGATCTTTTGCCCTACCAGCGCATTGAGCAGCGTGGATTTGCCCACGTTGGGCTTGCCCACAATGGCAATCAGGCCGCAGCGTTGACCCGCCACCGGGGCCTCCAGCGCACCGGCCGGACGCATGTTGCGGTGCATGCCGGCCAACATTTCTTCAAGATTATTTTGGGTTGTAGCCCCTGTATCTTCTGGGTTAGCAGCTATTTTTTTTGTAGTATTCATGGGTTCACCCTGGATTGAAGTGTTTGTAACATGGCGCTGGCGGCAGCTTGCTCACCAGCGCGGCGCGAGCCGCCAATGCCGCGCTCGCACAGGTTGAATTCGGACACCTCGCATTCCACGTCAAAGGTTTGCTTGTGCGCCGCACCCAACGTGGCCACCACCTTGTAGCCTGGCACTTTCATGCGCCGGGCTTGCAGCCATTCTTGCAACTCGGTCTTGGGGTCTTTGCCAATGGCCTGCATGGCGGGGTTGATTTCAACCGCCTGGTACAGGCGTTGCACCAAGGCTTGTGCCGGGGCAAAACCACCATCCAGATAGACCGCACCAATCACCGCTTCCATCACATCGGCCAGGATGGACGGGCGCTTTTGTCCACCAGAACGCATTTCACCTTCACCCAGCAGAATCGCCTCAGGCAGCCCCATGGCCACGGACAACTTGTGCAAGGTGTCCTGCTTGACCAGATTGGCACGCACACGGGACAAATCGCCCTCGGGCAAATTCTGCAATTGCCGGTACAACATGTCCGCCACCACCATGCCCAGCACCGAGTCGCCCAAAAATTCCAGGCGCTCGTTGTGGTCGGCCGAAAAACTGCGGTGCGTCAACGCCCGCTTGAGTAAACCGATGTCTGCAAACTGATGCTGCAAGCGCTTCTGGAGCGCGTCCAGGTTTGACTTCAAACCAACCCCTGCATGTTCAACGTGACCTGCCCTTGTATTTAAGCGTCAGGTAACCCGGCCCGGCCAGATGAATCTCACGCTGGTACGAAAAGCTGACCACCACCTGGTCGTTTTCCTTGGTGACTTCAATGTCTTTGCCGGTAATGGAACTGATGTTGTCGATGCTGGCAGCCTTGTCAAAAATACTGCGAACTTCGGCCACCGTGTTGCCTTCTTTGGCTTTGTTGACGGCTTTGAGTACCGCCTGGTATTCGATGGCGGTGGGCACAATTTGCGCCACCACCACACCGGTCGCGGCCAACACACCACCGACAAACAGCAAGCCGATGAAGGACAGCCCACGTTGCCTGTTTTTCAGAGCATGCGTCATGTATTTCCCCTGTCAGTTAAAGGAACCAATCCGTTTCAGACTACTGAAATTCATCCAGACAAAAAAGGCTTTGCCCACGATGTTTTTGTCCGGCACAAAGCCCCAGTAGCGCGAGTCCAGTGAGTTGTCGCGGTTGTCACCCATCATGAAGTAATGGCCTTGGGGCACGGTGCACACCACACCTTCAATACTGTAGCGGCAATTGGACTTGAACTCAAACTCGTCCGCGCCTGGCACAAAAGCGGGGCGACCGGGGTCGTTGAGCAAGCGGTGTGGCTTGTCACCCAGCGTTTCTTGAAACTGCGGAAAGTAACGCATGGTGTCTTCATCAAAAAACTCGGGCAAAGCATTGGTCTCAATGTGTTTGCCGTTGATGGTCAATCGCTTGTTCAAGTAAGCCACTTCATCGCCCGGCACGCCCACCACGCGCTTGATGTAATCCAGACTGGGCTTGGGCGGGTAGCGGAACACCATCACATCACCGCGCTGCGGCGGCGTGCCTTCGGTGACCTTGGTGTTGAGCACCGGCAGGCGCAGCCCGTAATGAAACTTGTTGACCAGAATCAAGTCACCCACCAGCAACGTCGGGATCATGGAGCCGGAAGGAATTTTGAACGGCTCAAACAAAAATGAGCGCAGGATGAACACGCCAATGATCACCGGGAACAAGCCTGCCGTCCAGTCCAGCCACCAGGGCTGCGCCAGAATGTGCTGCTGGGCTTCTGACACGTTGACATCGACTGGTGCCACGCCCAATTGATCAAGCTTGGCGTTGCGCAGAGTGGCTTCGGCCTGCAACGCTGCGGCCGCTTGCTGGCGTTGCGGCAAAAAGTAAAAGCGCTCGGCCAGCCAATACAGGCCGGTGACCACGGTGGCCAGAAACAGCAACAAGGCAAAGTTACCCTCCACCGCGCCAAAATACCAAGCACCCACATACGCAGCGAAAGCCGCCAGCACCAACGCTGTCAAACCCTGCATCATGCGTCCACCTTCAAAATGGCCAGGAATGCTTCTTGCGGCACTTCCACCGAACCGATTTGCTTCATGCGTTTTTTACCTTCTTTTTGCTTTTCAAGGAGCTTGCGCTTGCGTGTGATGTCACCGCCATAGCACTTGGCAATCACGTTTTTACGCAGCGCTTTGATTGTCTCACGGGCAATCACGTTGGCCCCGATGGCGGCCTGGATGGCCACGTCGTACATCTGGCGTGAGATCACTTCACGCATTTTGGCCACCACCGCGCGGCCGCGGTACACGGCTTGCGAGCGGTGCACGATGATAGACAGGGCATCCACCTTG
>JBGSRY010000519.1:0-2545 GCA_041737325.1 Rhodoferax sp.
GCTCAGTGTGGCCCCCAGCACGGGTTGGAGCGACCCGTCCGGGTTGGGCATCAAGCTGGCACTGGGCCTGTTGATCAGTGCGTTGCTGGGTCTGACCACCCAGCAAATGGTCAGGGCCAGACAACAAACACAAACGCTGCAGGGCAATGTAGGCAGCCAGGCCGAACAAATCACAGCACTGAACCACCAGCTGCAAGCCACGCTTGATGCCCTGCCCGACCTGATGTTCGAGATCAGCCAGCAAGGGCGCTACCTGGCCTGCCACACGCCGCACAGCGAGCTGCTGGCAGCACCAGCCCCCGACCTGATCGGAAAAAACCTGGCCGAGGTGCTGCCCGCAGAAGCCACTGCGATGTGCATGGCAGCCTTGCACGAAGCCGCGCAATCAGGCTTCTCGCAAGGACGACAAATCGAACTTTCCCTGCCCGACGGTGTGCACTGGTTTGAGTTGTCGGTGGCCCGCAAAGCGCCCCTGGCCGACAGCGAAACCAGCTTCATCGTGCTGTCACGTGACATCACCGATCGCAAGCAAACCGAGCTCAGGGTTGAACGCTTGTCCAAACTGTATGCCGCCCTGAGCCAATGCAACCAGGCCATTGTGCGCTGCGCCAACGAGGCCGAGCTGTTTCCTATTTTGTGCCGCGATGCCGTCAACTTTGGCGGCATGAAGATGGCCTGGATTGGCGAATTTGACAGCCAGGGCCGGGTCAAACCTGTGGCCTGGTACGGTGAAGGCACGGCGTACCTGGCTGACCTTGACCTGTCAGTCGATCCAACCCTGCCCCAGGGCCAAGGCCCGTCGGGTATTGCAGCCCGCGGCGACCAACCCTACTGGTGTCAGGATTTTCAGAACGACCCCGCCACCGCACGCTGGCATGCCGGTGGGGCCGAATTTGGTTGGGGCGCATCCGCATCCCTGCCGTTGCACCGCAAGGGCAAAGTGGTGGGGCTTTTTTCGGTCTATGCCAGTGCCAAAAATTCGTTCGATGAACCAGCCCAAAACCTGCTGCTTGAGATGGTCATGGACATCAGTTTTGCGCTCGACCATTTTGTCGATGAAGCCGAGCGCCAAACCACACTGACCGCGTTGCGCGACAGTGAAGAGCGCTACCACACGGCGTTTCGCACCAATCCTGATTCCATCAACATCACCCGCCTGAGCGATGGCCTGTACCTGGATGTGAACCAGGGCTTTGAACAACTCACCGGCTGGACACACGCCGAAGTGGTGGGACAAACGGCCAGTGCCCTCAACATCTGGCACGACCTGGCCGACCGGCAACGGCTGGTGGATGGTTTGAAGCGCGATGGCCAGTATGCCAACCTGGAAGCCGATTTTGTGCGCAAGGACGGCAGCATCATGCACGGTCTGATGTCCGCCGCCGTGGTGCGCGTCAAGGACGTGCCATGCATTTTGACCATCACCCGCGACATGACCGAAAAGCGCCTGGCTGAAGATCAAATTCAGCGCCTGGCGCTGTTTGACCAGCTCACCGGCCTGCCCAACCGCACCGAATTGCAAAACCGCTGCAAAGTGGCGCTGGGTCTGGCCAGTCGGCATGCCCAAAGCCTGTGCATCATGTTTCTGGACATTGACCACTTCAAAAATGTCAACGACACGCTTGGCCACAGTGTCGGCGATGCCTTGCTGATGGAGATGTCACGCCGCCTCAAAACCCAGCTGCGAGAAGAGGACACTTTGTCCCGCCTGGGTGGCGACGAATTCATTTTGCTGCTGCCCGACACCACACACGAAGGAGCCCAGCGCGTGGCGGTGAAGCTGCTTGCGGCAGCTGGCCAGCCGTGCCAGGTTGACCAGTTTGAGTTGGTCAACACGATCTCGATCGGCATTGCCATGTACCCGCAAGACGGTGTCGATTTTGAAACCCTGTCCAAAAATGCCGACACCGCGATGTACCGCGTGAAGCGCGCCGCACGCAACGACTTTTGCTTTTTCACCAAAGAAATGCAAGCCAATTCGGTGCGCAGCCTGCAACTGGTCAACGCCTTGCACCACGCGCTGGAACGCCACGAAATGCAGGTGCACTACCAACCCCAGGTTGCCATGCAGGATGGCCGCGTCATCGGGGCCGAGGCCCTGTTGCGCTGGACCCACCCCGAGCTGGGTGTGATTTCCCCGCTGGAGTTCATCCCGATTGCCGAGGACAGCGGCCAAATTTTGCAAATTGGCGAATGGGTGCTGCGCACCGCTTTGCAACAGCTGAAGGACTGGATGGACAAGGGTTTGCCACCCATGGTGATGGCCGTGAATGTGTCGGCGGTGCAGTTTCGTCACCCCGATTTGCTTGAACTGGTAACAAGCATTCTGGCGCAAGCCGATGTCCCCGCCGAGCTGCTTGAAATTGAGCTGACCGAAGCCACCGCCATGGACAACCCGGGCAAAGCCATTGACATCATGAACCGGCTGCACGCGCGCGGCATCCGCATGTCGATCGACGACTTTGGCACCGGCTACTTCAGCCTGAGCTACCTGAAAAAATTCAAGGTCTAAAAGCTCAAGATTGACCAATCTTTTGTGCGCGAC
>JBGSRY010000523.1:0-6043 GCA_041737325.1 Rhodoferax sp.
AGCGCCGCCAGCTCAATTGGCCGTGAAGTAGGACGTCAAATCATTCGCGGCGTGTTAGGTGGCATTTTTGGCGGTAAGCGCTAGTCAAACAAGCGCCATCAGCTATCATTTTTGAAAGACATCATGACTTCAATCGACCCCATGGTTCACGTGATTGACCACCCGCTGGTGCAGCACAAGCTCACGCTCATGCGCCGCAAAGATGCCAGCACCACCAGCTTCAGAACACTGCTCAACGAGCTGGCCATGCTGATGGCCTATGAAGTCACGCGCGACATGCCACTGCAAGACATCGAGATTGAAACCCCGCTGGAGAAAATGACCGCCAAGGTCATTGACGGCAAAAAGCTGGCGCTGGCTTCCATTCTGCGTGCTGGCACCGGGCTGCTGGACGGCTTTCTTGCTGTGGTGCCGGGCGCGCGCGTGGGCCACATTGGCCTGTACCGCGACCCAGCCACTTTGGCCGCAGTGGAGTATTACTTCAAGATGCCCAAAGACATGGCCAGCAGGGATGCCATCGTGGTCGACCCCATGCTGGCCACCGGGCACTCGGCCATTGCCGCGATCACGCGCTTGAAGGCGTTGCAACCGCGCTCGATCAAATTTGTCTGCCTGCTGACTTGCCCCGAGGGGGTCAAAGCACTGCGCGCTGCGCACACAGATGTGCAGATTTTTACGGCCGCCATCGACCGCCAGCTCAACAGCCATGGCTACATCCTGCCCGGTCTAGGTGATGCCGGAGACCGGATATTTGGGACACAGTGAGCGAAGTCCGACCTTATTTCTGGCAGGCTCACCGGGTCGCGGTGTTCAGTTGTTTAGCCATTTCTTAGAAAATTGACTTCAAATTGCTGCAACGCAACAAAATCACTTGCATCCGCCCGGGATAACCCTATAATTCAACACATGCTGCACTGCAACATAACAGAGGTGAGCCTCAGTTTCGGAGCAGATACCGTTTTTTTTAACCTTCTGGAGAAATAATTATGCTGACCGTCGAACAAGTCCTTGCCTCTCAAAAAGCCAATGTTGAAACCCTGCTGGGTCTGACTTCCAAAGCCTTTGAAGGCGTTGAAAAAATCGTCGAACTGAACCTGAGCGCCTCCAAGGCCGCTTTGAGCGAAACAGGTGAAAACGCCAAGGCCATGTTGGGCGTGAAAGACGCACAAGAGTTGATGGCCCTGCAACAAAGCTTACTGCAACCTTTGGCCGAAAAAACGGCTGCTTACAGCCGCCATTTGTATGAAATCGCCACAGGCACCACCAGCGAATTCACCAAAACTTTTGAAAGTCAAGCTGCTGCCGCACAAGAAAAATTTGTCGGTTTGGTGGACTCTGCTGCAAAAAACGCCCCCGCTGGCTCTGAAACTGCTGTTGCTGTCATGAAAAGCGCTGTGGCAGCGGCCAACAACGCCCTCGAATCTGTTCAAAAAGCTGTCAAACAAGCCACTGATGTCGCTGAAGCCAACTTCAAAACTGTAACTGCCACCGCTGTCAACGCAGCCAAGCCGGTTGCAAAAAAACGTTAATGCCCAGTCAAGCGCGTTTATTTTTGGCGATTTTTAAAATTTCAGACGTGCACCTCTAAAAAATAAGGGAAAACCCTGAGATACTTGATACCAAGTTGGTTTTAAAGCCTTTGGCTTTTGCAGGTTGTCTCCTCGGGTCCTTTCGAAACCTTTTGGTTCAGGGATCCCTTAAGGGCTGGTCGCAAGATCAGCCCTTTTTTTTAATTCGAAAGTTTGGTTTTACCTTGCACAACCGCACGCAACTTGTCTATCAATGGCATCATGGCTTGATGCCCGGCATGAATCGCTTGTGACCTTGAACTGAAACTGGTTCTGGATAAACCGTTCAACACGGGCTTGACCACCACATCGGCCGAACGCAACTCAAACGTGTTGATCTGATGGCCCATGATCGCAAATGTTTGCATCAGAATCTGAAAAGTATCGAATTCTGTGTTGTTTTGCGAAGTGCCAGAAATATCAACCGCAACCACAACTTCAGCCCCCATTTGTTTGGCAAATCCCACTGGCACAGGGGCAACCAAGCCACCATCCACATAGTCATGGCCGGAAATTCTTACCGGCTGAAATACAGCGGGTATGGCACTGGAAGCCCGCACTGCGGTAGCCACGTCGCCACGCTGAAAAAGAACCCCTGTTCCGCTCTGCAAATCGGTGGCGACGATGCCCAAAGCCATCGGCAATTCTTGTATCTGTCGCGCGCCAACCTGCGCACTTACAAATCGGGCCAACGCCTCGCCTTTTAGAACGCCAGGCTTGAAAAATGGCAAGCGCCAATCAGAAAAAGAGGCCTCGTCCATGGTTTCTGCAACGGCTTGCAACTCTTGGCCTGATTTGCCACTGGCGTACAGCGCAGCCACCACGCTGCCGGCCGATGTGCCCACCACCAAATCAGGGCGGATTCCTGCTTCTTCCAGGGCCTGGATCACCCCAATGTGTGCAAACCCACGGGCAGCGCCGCCACCTAGTACCAAACCGATTCGGGGTGGTGGTAGAGTTTTTTGGGGGATGACAGGCGTGGGATTCTGGGGTGCTGGCGTGGGCTGCAAGCCAGCGCACCCCACCAATGACAGAATCGCCAACGGCAACAAATAGCGACACAAATGTGTTCTTTTTTTATTTAAATGATAATTATTCTCATTTAAATGGGGTAGAATTTTTTTACTCAATGAAAGGAACCTTTATGCAATGCTTCAAGCTCACCGCCCTCGGCTTGTTGGCTTCTTTTGCCAACGTGGCCATGGCAGCGAACGCTGAACTTAATATCTATTCAGCTCGTCACTACCCCACAGATGACGTGCTTTACAGCGGATTTACCAAAGCCACCGGCATCAAAATCAATCGTGTCGACGCAGACGACGCAGGCATTATTGCCCGGCTCAAGGCGGAAGGCTCATCCTCGCCTGCAGACGTGATCTTGTTGGTGGATGCCGCACGACTCTGGCGTGGTGAAATTGAAGGCCTGTTCTTGCCCATCACTTCCAAGATACTCGACAACGCCATACCCGAACAGTTCAGAGCCGAGCCTGACATCAAGGGGAAAACGCCCTGGTATGGTTTTTCAACACGTGCCCGGGTAATTGTCTACAACAAGTCCACCGTTAACCCCCAAGACGTGGCCACTTACGAATCGCTGGCAGACCCCAAAAACAAAGGAAAATTGTGCATCCGATCAGGTTCGCACCCCTACAACTTATCCCTGTTTGGTTCAGTCATGGAGCATTTAGGTGCCAAACAAACAGAGCAGTGGCTGCGGGGAATGGTCAGCAATATGGCACGCGCGCCCCAGGGGGGTGATACCGATCAGATCAAAGGTGTCGCCTCCGGCGAATGCGGCATTGCAGTCACCAACACGTATTACCTGGCCCGGTTGATGCGCTCAGATAAACCAGAAGACAAAACAGTGGCCGAAAAAGTGGGAGTGGTATTTCCCAACCAATCCAGTTGGGGAACACACGTCAACATCGCAGGGGGTGCGGTGGCAAAACATGCACCCCACGCGGCAAGTGCCATTAAATTTCTGGAATACCTGGCCAGCCCCGGTGCACAAAACCACTTTGCCGACGGCAACAATGAATGGCCAGCAGCCAAAGGTATCCACATCAGCAACCCAGCCCTGCAAGCCATGTCCGGAGGCACTTTCAAAAGTGAAACCATCCATATCAGCGTGGTGGGGATGAACCAGGTAAAAGTTCAACAGTTGCTGGATCGGGTTAACTTCAAATGACCACTTGAGCGCATGGTCTGCAGCCCTCAATCAATCAAAAAAAGCTATTTTTAATAGCATCTAGCCCTTTAAATATAAGGGCTAGATGCATTTTTATTACATATATTTTTACCCCTGAACCCACGCGCATTCACAGGTGAAATGGCGTAAAAACTGGGGTTGTTTGGTAATCTGCACACCCCGAATGCTGGCTGCTTTTTGCTTGACCTCGGCAATCACTTCTGCCGCATAGTCAAAATGGCTTTGCGTGTACATACGCCGAGGGAAGGCCAGTCGCACCAGCTCCATGCTGTGGTAGGTTTCAGAACCGTCGGGCAAGCGTTTACCAAACATCACAGACCCAATTTCCACCCCACGAATGCCACCTTCCAGGTACAGCGCGTTGCACAACGCCCAGGCCGGGTAATGCGCCACCGGCATGTGGGGCAACACCGTTCGGGCATCGATGTACACCGCGTGACCACCGGTGGGTTTGACAAAACCCACACCGGCTGCTTCCAACCGTTCACCCAGGTATTCGGCCGTGCGCAGGCGGTAGCGCAAATAATCTTCCTGCATGCCCTCCTCCAACCCAATCGCCAGTGCCTCTAAATCGCGCCCTGCCAGCCCGCCGTAGGTGGGAAAACCCTCGGTCATGATCAACACATTGCGCACGGCATCCATCCATGCCTCACTGCGCAAGACGATGAAACCGCCGATGTTGACCATGCCGTCTTTCTTGGCACTCATGGTGGCACCATCGGCGTAACTGAACATCTCTTGCACGATTTGCTTGATCGGGGTGTTCTCATAGCCCGGTTCACGCATCTTGATGAACATGGCATTTTCTGAAAAGCGGCACACGTCCATGATCAGCGGTTTGCCGTAAGCCTTGAGCAGCTTGGCATAGGCCCGGATATTGGCCATCGAGACCGGCTGGCCTCCCCCGGTGTTGTTGGTCACGGTGATCATGCCAAACGGAATGCGCGCACCCTGCTCTTTCAGCAGTGTTTCCACCCGTGCCAGATCAATGTTGCCTTTGAACGGGTGGATTAACGCCGGTTGCAAACCTTCAGGGATCACCAAATCCTGCGCCTCAATGCCCAGAAACTCCAGGTTGGCGCGGGTGGTGTCAAAGTGCGAGTTGTTGGGCACCAAGTCACCTTTTTTGCACGCTGCGGTGAACAGCACTTTTTCTGCGGCGCGGCCTTGGTGGGTAGGCACAAAGAACTTCATGCCGGTGATGTCTTGAATCACGGCTTCGAGCCGGTAAAAACTGCGCGCCCCGGCATAACTCTCATCGCCCTCCATGATGGCACCCCACTGGCGGCTGGACATGGCACCCGTGCCGGAGTCGGTCAGCCAATCAATCAGCACATCTTCGGCGCGCAGTTTAAAGACGTTCAGTTTGGCAGCTTCCAGCAGCTGTACGCGCTCCTCGCGGGTGGTCATACGAATGGGCTCCACACTCTTGATGCGAAACGGTTCAATGAGGGTTTTGGGCATGGTGTACTCGGTGAAAATTTAAAGTGGGCCGAAGGTAGCACCGGCAAACAAGTCGTGGTGTCGGGTATTTCCAACACTGACAAAAAGTGTGTACGCTTGGGCCTTTTAAAGGGCGCTGTGCTTGCCCTCTCCACTGCATCACTCAGACCCATGACACTTCGTTTTTTGATAACAGCCACCCTGCTTGGCATGGTGCACATGGCACACGCCACGCCGGTTTTTGAAGATAGCCTGGCGCAGCGTACCAAAGCGTGTACCGTCTGCCACGGCGATCAGGGGCGCGCCGGGCCGGACGGCTATTACCCCAGGCTGGCTGGCAAGCCCGCCGGTTACCTTTACAACCAACTGCTCAACATCCGCGACGGTCGCAGGCATTACCGCCCCATGGCCAGCCTGCTTGAGCCGCTCACAGACGACTATTTGTTGGCGTTGGCCACCTATTTTTCTAAATTGAATGTGCCCTACCCTGCCCCAACGCCCAGCCCGGTAACAAAAGAAGTTCTGGCACGTGGCCACACCCTGGTCACCCACGGAGACCCAGAGCGCGATGTGCCTGCCTGTCAGCAATGTCATGGCACCGCACTGACGGGTGCGCTGCCGCATGTTCCAGGCTTACTGGGCTTGCCGCGCGACTACCTCAACGCACAACTGGGCGGCTGGCGCACGGGCCAACGCCACGCCCAGTCGCCTGATTGCATGGGCCACATTGCCAGCAGGTTGAATGCGCAGGACGTGAACGCCGTCACCGCCTGGCTGGCCGCGCAAACCCTGCCCACCGACACCAAGCCGCTGGCGCAGTTGC
>JBGSRY010000616.1:0-8962 GCA_041737325.1 Rhodoferax sp.
GCAACTCGTTGTCGGGCATCAGCTTGGACTTAAGCGGCTCCACCCCGTTAGCTGTGGGGAAGCCTATCGTCACCTCGCCCCGCACAGCCGGAAAAAAGTACGCCGCGCCTTGCAACACCATGGGTCTGAATGCGGGCATGACCAGCGCTGGCGCGCCGTTCACCTCGGTCAGCAAACGCGCACCAGACAAGCGCGCTAGGCAAGCGTGCGCCTCAAACTGCGACATTTGCATGGCACGGGCCAGCTCGGCATAGGGTAGCTTTTGCCCCGCCAAGCAGACCAGTTTGAACGCCATGGCCAAGTCTTGCGGCTTGAGTGACCACTGCGCGTGGCTAAGGCGTGATTTGATTCCTGTAGAACTCATGACTTGAATTATATGCAGTTTGCATATTGCATATTGCATATCCGGCAATACATAGCACAGAAATATCGACCCCACTCAGCCGCGCACCCGAATCACCAACTCGTCATAGCCAGCCCGCTTGTTGCAGCAAGGCATCGATCTGCACGCGGGCCCGTTCTTCGAGGTTCATGGCGTGTGCACCATGGCCTCCAGCGCCACCGCGCAGTATTTGAACGCGGGGATTTTGGCCACCGGGTCCAGGAGCGGGTTGGTCAACAGGTTGGCGGCGGCCTCCACAAACGCAAACGGCATGAACACCGCACCGTCGGGCGTGCCGTCGTCCAGCCGCAGCGTCACCTCCAGCTGGCCACGACGGGTGCGCAGTTGAGCCATGTCACCGGGTTGCAGACCCAGTCGCGCCAGCTCACGCGCATTCACACTGGCTGTTGCCGTGGGCTCCAGCGCGTCCAGCACCTGGCTGCGCCGCGTCATGCTGCCGGTGTGCCAGTGCTCCAGCAGGCGGCCTGTTATCAGAACCAGGGGGTAGTCGGGGTCGGGTTGTTCTTGCTCTGCGGTCAGGGTGGTCGGCACCAATTGGGCGCGGCCATTGGGCGTGGGAAAGCGGTCAATGAACACGGTGGGCTGGCCGGGGTCGTCCGCACGCGGGCAGGGGTAGGTGACGCTGCTTTCTTCAGCCAGGCGCTGCCACGACACGCCGCCCAGCACGCTGGGCATGGTTTGGCGCATTTCTTCATACACGGCGGCCACACCGTGGTGCGTGCCGCTGTAATGCCAGTCCAGCCCCATGCGCTGGGCCATTTGCTGGATGATCCACAAGTCGGCACGCGCGTCACCGGGTGGGTCAACCGCCTGACGGCCCATCTGGATCATGCGGTCGGTGTTGGACACGGTGCCGGTTTTCTCGGGCCAGGCGGTGGCGGGTAACACCACGTCGGCAAGCCAAGCGGTTTCGGTCAAAAAGATGTCTTGCACCACCAGGTGGGCCAAGCTTGAGAGCGCCAGCCGCGCGTGGTTCAGGTCGGGGTCGCTCATGGCCGGGTTTTCGCCCTGGATGTACATGCCGCGCACCTTGTGCGGATCGGCATCTGGCGCAAGGGCTTTGTGCATGATTTCCACCACAGTCAGGCCCGGCTCTGGATCCAGCGGCGTGCCCCAGAAGGTTTCGAACCAGGCATGGGCCTGCGCGTCGCTGACACGCTGGTAGTTGGGAAACATCATGGGCAGCAGGCCGGCATCGCTGGCACCTTGCACGTTGTTTTGGCCGCGCAAGGGGTGCAGGCCACTGCCGGGTTTGCCAATTTGGCCGCACACCATGCACAGGGCAATGAGGGCGCGCACGTTGTCGGTGCCGTGGGTGTGCTGGCTGACCCCCATGCCCCAGAAGATCATGGCTGATTTGGCGTTGGCATAAGCACGCGCCACCTCGCGCAGGGTGGCGGCCGGCACACCACACACCGCAGCCATGGCTTCTGGGCTGAAGGGCTGCACCGCTTGGCGCACCGCAGCCACGTTGTCCACCCGCTTGGCAATGAAGTCGTGCGCGATCAGGTCTTCGTCAAACACGGTGTAGAGCATGGCGTTGATGAGGGCCACGTCGGTGTCGGGCGTAAAGCGCAGCGTGCGCCAGGCGTGTTTGTCCAGATCGGTGCCACGTGGGTCGACCACCACCAGCTTTAAGCCGCGTTGCACGGCGTTTTTGATCCAGGTGGCTGCTACCGGGTGGTTGCCAGCGGTGTTGGAACCCATGACCAGGCAAAAGTCGGCGTGCGCCACATCGTTGATCTGGTTGCTGACCGAGCCCGAGCCCAGGCCTTCAAGCAGCGCGGCCACGCTGCTGGCGTGGCACAGGCGGGTGCAATGGTCGACGTTGTTGCTGCCAAAACCGATGCGAACCAGTTTTTGAAACAGGTAGGCTTCTTCGTTGCTGCCTTTGGCGCTGCCAAAACCCGCCAGCGCTTTGGGGCCGTGGCGATCACGCAGGGCTTTCAAACCGCTTGCGGCAAGGTCCAGCGCCTCGTCCCAGGTGGCGGGGCGAAACACCTGCGCCCAGTCTTCAGGGGCACGCGACACGTTCACGTCTTTGGGCACATCACTGCGGCGAATCAGCGGCTGCGTCAGGCGCTGCGGATGCCCGATGTAATCAAAACCATAGCGCCCCTTGACGCACAGACGCCCTTGGTTGGCCGGGCCGTCGCGCCCATCCACACCGACGATCTGGTTGCCTTTGACTTTGTAGGTCAGCAAGCAGCCCACGCCGCAGTAGGGGCAGACCGAATCCACCGTTTTTTCTGGCGCAGGCGGCGCATTGGCCGCCAAAGTGACCAGCGGCCGGGCGCTGATGGCTCCGGTGGGGCAAGCCTGCACGCATTCGCCACAGGCCACGCAGCTGCTGGCCCCCATGGGGTCGGCCAGGTCAAACACAATGCGCGTGTCAGCGCCACGTCCAGCCAAGCCAATGACCCCGTTGACCTGTGCCTCGCGGCAGGCGCGCACACAGCGGGTGCACTGGATGCAGGCATCCAGGTTGACCTGCATGGCGGGGTGCGAGTCGTCATGCGCCAGCCCCCACCCCAACCCTCCCCCAACGGGGGAGGGAGCCGTAACCCCGTCATGGTCAAATTGCCCCACTTCGCCAGCGGGGGAAGGAGCCACAACCCCATCACGGTCAGATCGCCCTGCTTTACCAGCTGGGGAAGGTTCCACAGCCGAATGGCTTTGCTGCATTGCCCCCTCCCCCGCTGGGAGAGGGTTGGGGTGGGGGCTGGCTTTACGCAGCGCCGGGCGCACGGTGACACCGGCTTGCATGGCCGCTGCGCTGAGCTCGCCATAGTCGCCGCCTGCGGGCAAATCTGAGAGCATCAGCTCCAGCACCAGCGCACGGTTTTTAACGGCACGTGGGCTGTTGACCTGCACCACCATGCCGGGTTTGACGCTGCGGCTGCAGCTGGGCACCAGGTTGCGTTCGCCCTGCACTTCCACCAGGCAGCTGCGGCAATTGCCCTCGGTGCGCAGGCCGTCGCAGGTGCACAGGTGGGGAATGTCCACACCGCAATTGGCGGCCGCTTGCAAAATGCTCAAGCCCGGCTGCACCTGGACTTTTCGACCATCCAGCTCAATCGTCACGCCGCTCATAGAGCACCTCCAATTTCATGCGAAAAGTAACGCTGCACGCAGCGAATCGGGTGTGGTGCAGCTTGACCCAGCCCGCAGATCGAGCCCTCGGCCAGCACCTCGGTCAGGTCATTAAGCGCGGCGTTGTCCCACACTGGCGCTTTCATCAACGCTGCGGCACGCACTGTGCCCACACGGCAAGGCGTGCACTGGCCACAGCTCTCATGGGCAAAAAATTCCAACGCGTTGAGTGCCGCGTCACGCGCGCGGTCGTGCTGGCTGAGCACAATCACCGCCGCAGAACCCATGAAGCAACCATAGGCTTGCAGCGAGTCAAAGTCCATCGGCAAGTGCGCCAGGCTGGCCGGCAAAATGCCACCGGACGCGCCACCGGGCAGGTAGGCGTAAAGCTCATGCCCATCAGCCATGCCGCCGCAATAGTTGTCGATGAGCTCACGCACGCTGATGCCCGCAGGTGCCAGCTTCATGCCGGGCAGGCGCACCCGGCCACTGACGCTGTAGCTGTGCAGGCCGCCATAGCCGTGGACACCCAGGTGTTCAAACCAGTCAGCGCCTTTGTCCAAAATGTCGCGAATCCAGTACAGCGTCTCAAAGTTTTGCACCAGGGTGGGCAGGCCAAACAGACCCTTGTCAGCCAGGTGCGGCGGGCGCAGGCGTGGCTCGCCACGCTTACCCTCCAGGCTTTCCAGCATGGCAGAGCCTTCGCCGCAGATGTAAGCCCCAGCACCACGGCGCAGCACGATGTGCGGCAGCGGGCACGGTGGGTTGTCTTGCAGCGCTTCAATCTCACGGGTCAACAAGGCACGCAGTTCAGGGTATTCGTCACGCAAGTAGATGTAGCAGGCTTGCGTTCCAGCCACTTGCGCGGCAATCAGCATGCCCTCTAAAAACCGGTGTGGGTCGCGCTCCAGGTAGTACCGATCTTTGAAGGTGCCGGGCTCGCCCTCGTCCAAATTCACCGCCAGCATTTTGGGCGCCGGGTGCGCCAGCATGGTGCGCCATTTGCGCGCAGTGGGAAAACCCGCCCCACCCAAGCCGCGCAGGTGGGCACGCTCCAGCGCCGCTAGCACCGATTCAGGCGTTTCCTCACCGTTAACCACGGCCGCGGCCAGGGCATAGCCACCTTGTGCACGGTAGGCCTCGTATGCTACGTATTCAATAGCTGCTTGCGCTTCATCTATAAGGGCTAGAGGCCTATTTTTTGTAAATGTTTCAAGGCACTCCAAAGCCTCTTGCACCGCTAGCTGTACGGTCTGGGGCGTGGCTTGCACCACGGCTTGCTGACCCACCAGCGCCGCCGGTGCCTGCTCGCAGCGGCCCATGCACGGCGCGGCCACCACACGCACGCCCTCGCCCAACTGGCCTTGCAAGCACTGGTGCAGCTCTTTGCCACCGGCCATGGCGCAGCTGATGCTGTCGCACACGCGCACCGTCAGGCGCGGGGCCACCTCGTCATCACGCAAAATATCAAAGTGGTGGTAGAAGCTGGCCACCTCATATACCTCAGCCACGGGCAGGCGCATCTCAAAGGCCAGTGCCACCAAATGACGCTCGAACAGCCCGTGGTAGCGGTCATTGAGCAGGTGCAGGTGCTCAATCAGCAGGTCGCGCGGGTGACCGTCTGGCGGGGTCGCGCCGATGAGAGCACGCACGTCAGCCAGCGCCTGCGCGTCGGGGTGGCGGCCTTTGAGGCGGGCACCGCGGCGTTGTACTGATGTGCTAGTGCGCACTGAAGCCATGTGTGCCGGGGGCATCAGCTGGTTAGATGTGTGTTGCATGGTGTGGAGAATAGCAAACTGACCAACGATCTCGGCCTATTAAAAAGCTCGATTTAAGCGCAGTTACAACGGCTCAAGGCTTCTTAAAAAGATGCTTGATGCTGGCGGCAGTATTGCAATCCACCAAATCTCTTGCTGTTGTTCCAGCAAAATTTACCTTCGGAAAAAGTGATTTTTGAGCCACATTCGGCGCAAATCAGCTTCTTTGCCACGCCATCCTGGTCATACGCATGAATGGCATTGGATGCCATATGCGTCAATGCAGGAGTCGATGCGGATGGGATGACTGGCGTGACTACTTTTTGAAACTCTGGCACCTTCACCCTAGGTTTCATGAAATCTGGCAGCGCCAAAAGGTCAGAAGGACGATGCTGGCGCTTCAGTTTTTCGCCCCATTCCACAATGGTTTCGAGGCTCCGCACGTTGAAGATGGCTTTCAAAATGGTGCCTGTCCCAATTTTGTCTAAAAACCTCCCATGCCAGGTGGGGAATTGATCTGCCTTGATCAGAAATGACGTGTCGAAAACGGACGCGTCCGGGCGCTTGATGATGGATTTGGGGTGCATCATCACGACGTGGTGAAAGTCAGGAAGTTTGTCCAATCGACCCGAAATCTCCAGTCGCTCCAGAATCTTGACCAGGATACGCTCATGTCGACGACTTTGCTCCCACGGTGATGGAATCCCAAAAGCACTCTGCTCATACTGCACGGTGAATTCACCTTGCTCATTGATCACCAAATCGCCCGAGTAATTCTTGGTTTCGATCAAAAAGAAATGCCCAAGACGATTGAGTATCAAGTGATCGATTTGTGCCACATCGCCATCCAGTACAAGACGCAAATCATGAAGTACTACATGGTTCTCGCCACTTTTAAAGTAACTGTCCAAATAGTGCGCAGAATCACGCTCGCCCTGAATACCTTTTTTACATCGTTGCAGCTCGTCACGTAACCATTTCTTTTGCTCAAAGTCGAGATACGATGACTTATGCAGGTCTTCTAGTAGCGCTAAGCGCTTTGATTTGTCGTCAGCTGATTTCAGCAGCATTGCTTTTGCTTCCCTGTTTGATTGTTTACTGAGCGTTTCACCATGAAGCGATGTGTTTTAAATCGCTGGTGGATACACACGTAACATTATCAGCCGGGCATCAGGCATCGCTGAAAATTCTGATCCGCAGAAATTGATCGCCCCCTTCAGCTCGTGCGCTGTCATCAGCCCAGCGAACCGTCAAATTTGTGTCAGTAAAGAATCTTCACCGGCTGTTGACCCCGTCACGGTCAAAACGGAAGTCTCTGGGCCAAGGGCCACGCAGGCAGCGCATGGCTTGCAGGAGCTTTTGCTTGTCGGGTTGACGCACTGCGCTAACAAGCGCGGGCTCCCTGGCCCGCTCTGCAGCAGGCTGCAACAACAATCTATCGCCTTCAGCCATGCGCAACTGGTTCACGCTCACCGCCAAACTCAGGTTTCCTTGGAAATCTTGATGCTCGGAAACTTGCTGGAAAAGTCTTTGTTTTTGGCTGCAATCGCCAGCGCCACCTTGCGTGCCACGGCTTTGTAAAGGCCGGCCACTTCGCTGTCAGGCTCGGACACCACGGTGGGCTTGCCGCTATCCGCTTGCACGCGAATGTTCATCGCCAGTGGCAAGGCACCCAGGTAGTCCATGTTGTATTCAGCGGCCATTTTTTTGCCACCGTCAGCGCCAAAGATATGTTCCACATGGCCGCAGTTGCTGCACACGTGGACGGCCATGTTTTCGACGATGCCCAAAATCGGTACACCCACTTTTTCAAACATCTTGATGCCCTTGCGCGCGTCCAGCAGGGCAATGTCTTGCGGCGTGGTCACAATCACCGCGCCGGTCATGGGCACGCGCTGGCTCAAGGTGAGCTGGATGTCGCCGGTGCCCGGTGGCATGTCGACGATCAAATAGTCCAGGTCTTTCCAGTTGGTCTGGCGCAGCAACTGCTCCAGCGCCTGCGTGGCCATGGGGCCGCGCCAGATCATGGCTTCGTCGCGGTCGATCAGAAAGCCGATCGAGATCACCTGCACCCCGTAGTTCTCCAGCGGCTCCATGGTCTGGCCGTCGGCGCTCTCGGGGCGGCCTTCGATGCCCATCATCATCGGGATGCTGGGGCCGTAAATGTCAGCATCTAGCAAGCCCACGCTGGCCCCTTCGGCTGCCAACGCCAGCGCCAGGTTCACCGCCGTGGTGCTCTTGCCCACGCCGCCCTTGCCCGAGGCCACAGCCACGATGTTTTTGACCTTGGGTAGCAACGCCACCCCGCGCTGCACCGCGTGGGCGGTGATTTTGGTGCTCACATTCACCGACACATTGGCCACCCCGGCTACGCTTTTGGCAGCGGCAATCAGGTCTTTGCGAAAAGCGGCTATTTGACTCTTGGCGGGGTAGCCCAGTTCCACATCAAACGCCACATCGCCCGCGCTCAAGCTGAAGTTTTTGATGGCTTTGGTGGACACAAAATCGCGTCCGGTGTTGGGGTCGATGACACCCTTGAGGGCATCCATTACTGCTGCTTCTGTCACGGTCATGTGGTTCTCCGAAAACCTCGAGTCTAGCCAAGGCCACTTAGACCTGATCAAAACAGGTGAATCGGGGTTTACCCGCTACCGGGTTCACCCCCGGGTTTGGCCCTGTTTTCACAGGCGAAAGCGTGCCGATAATGAAGCCATGTCACACGACCCGTTTGCACCTTCTGAATGGCCTGCAGTGACCAACACCACCACGGCCTTGATGCTCACCGGTGGCGGCGCACGCGCGGCTTACCAAGTGGGGGTGCTGGAAGCCATGGCCGACCTGCGCCAAACCTGTGGTGCAGGCCAAGACCCCAACCCGTTCCCAATCATTGGTGGCACATCGGCCGGTGCGCTCAATGCCGCCGCACTGGCCTGCGGTTGTGATGACTTTGATGCCACGGTGCGCATGATTGCGGGCCTGTGGCGAAACTTTCATGTGGGCGATGTCTACCGGGCTGATTCGCTCAGCATGCTGCGATCAGGTGCACGGTGGATGACGCTGCTGTCTCTGGGTTGGGTCATTGCCAAGTGGCGACGGCTCAAACCCAGGTCTCTGCTGGACAACCAGCCGCTGGCCGTGTTGCTGGAAAAAATGGTACCGCTGGAGCGCCTGCCTTACCTCATCCGTAAAGGCCACCTGCAGGCCCTGGCGGTGACCGCATCGAGCTACAGCTCGGGCGAGCATTTGACTTTCTTTCAGGGCGACAAGCGCTTGACCCCCTGGGTGCGCTCACAGCGCCGTGGCATCCGTGACAAGATCACGCACGCGCACTTGCTGGCCTCCAGCGCGATTCCCTTTGTGTTCCCGGCACAGGCGTTGCCCATCGAAGGGCAAACGGCCTATTTTGGCGACGGCTCGATGCGCCAGTCTGCGCCGGTGGCACCGGCCATCCACCTGGGAGCCGAGCGCATCTGCGTGATTGGTGCCGGGCGCATGCATGAGCCCAAAACCCAGGGCACGTTGCCCAGCATGGGCAGCTACCCCACACTGGCGCAAATTGCCGGGCATGCGTTGTCCAACATTTTTCTGGATGCGCTGTCGGTGGATGTGGAGCGCATCCGGCGCATCAACCAGACGCTGAGCCTGGTACCGCCCGAACTGCGCAACGCCAGTAACCTGCGCCCGGTGCAGCTGCTGCTGATTTCACCCT
>JBGSRY010000622.1:0-1893 GCA_041737325.1 Rhodoferax sp.
AGCATCATTGAAACCCTGAACCGTGATGGGGCACAAACCGTGATGGTGCAAAAGTTTTTGCCGGCCATTGCCCAGGGCGACAAACGCATTCTGGTGATGGGCGGCAAGCCGGTGCCGTTTAGCCTGGCGCGCATTCCGCAAGGGGGTGAGGTGCGCGGTAACCTGGCCGCCGGTGGCAAGGGCGTGGCGCAAGCACTGACGGCGCGTGACCGTGACATTGCCCAGGCCATTGGCCCGGTGCTGGCGGCACGCGGGCTGCTGTTGATCGGGCTGGATGTGATTGGTGACAGCCTGACCGAAATCAACGTCACCAGCCCCACCTGTTTTCAGGAAATCACCGATCAGACCGGCTTTGACGTGGCCGCCATGTTCATGGACGCACTGGAGGCGGCACGGGTTTGATGCAACGCCACGCAGCGTTGCATTTCATCAGGGGCTGTGCTGCGGTGTGACGGGCAACTGCACTGCGCGGGCCGGCCGTCCACAAACACCATCAATTGGCCTGGCAACATGGCCACCCAGTCCTCGTCGGTGGTCAGGGGTTCGGTGACCACAATGGCCAACCGGTCGTCCGGACTGTTGAGCTGGGCCAGGTTAACGGTCACATCTTCATCCTTCAAGTGCACTTGGTGAAACGGGTGCGCGCGCAACACGTAATGCAGCTTGGTGGTGGCGTGGGCCCACAGCGCTTGCCCGTTGCTGAGTAAAAAATTGAACGTGCCGTGTTGGGCAATTTGGGGCACCAGTTCACGCAGCGTGCAGGTGAGTTCGTCGACGCTGGGCACGTCAGCGTGCGACTTGGCCAACTCTTGCATGATCCAGCAAAACGCCAGTTCGCTGTCGGTGCTGCCCACGGGCTTGAAGCTGCCGTGCAGTCTGGGGGCAAAATTTTTCAGGTCGCCATTGTGGGCAAAGACCCAGTAGCGGCCCCACAGTTCGCGCACAAACGGATGGCAGTTTTCCAGTGCCACGCTGCCCACGGTGGCTTTGCGCACATGGGCCACCACGTTGTGGCTTTTAATGGGATAGCTTTTGAGCATCTGGGCGATGGGGGACGAGGCGGCGCTGGCCTTGTCAACAAAGTGCCGCACCCCCTTGCCGGGGGTGGCGCAGTCGCTCTCAAAAAATGCAATCCCCCAACCGTCACCGTGGTGGTCGGTGCAGCCGCCGCGCTGCGCAAAACCGGTAAAACTCACTGTCAGGCTGGCTGGCAAGTGGCTGTTCATTCCAAGAAGTTGGCACATGGTGGGGCTGAATCTTCAATTTGTGACGTTAAAAATGGCGGGCCAGTGTGACAAGCTTGACGTTTTGCCAAACTATACCCAGGCTGCGTGATGCTCCAAGGCTAAATCATACGGGTAAAGCGTTATGCTCTCGACCGAGGTCCCTGGAAAGGCGTGGCAGCGGTGTGTGCCGGGCCCCTGGGGTAGCCGGGCAGGTTTGATGTCTGGTGGAGTCCATTGTTCAACAAAGGAAATCTGTCTTGAAGAACAGAGTCAGTGATGCAACCCTGCTGCTTGTCGCCTGGTTGTTGTCAGGAACTTTTTCTGCACAAGCTTTGACGCTGGCTGAATTGCGCGGCTCAGTCGTCATTGGTCGTCCGCTAGATGTGACGGTGCAAGTGCAACCCGCTGCGGCTGAAGAGGTGTCGGGGAATTGTGTGACGGCTGAGGTGCTGTACGCGGACGCGCGGCAAGCCAACGCGCGTGTCAGTGTGACCCCTGCAACCGCAACTGCCATGGGGGCAGCAGCGGTGCTGCGCGTGCAGGTGGCGGCCGATGTCAATGAACCGGTGGTGACCGTTGTGGTGCGTGCCACCTGCGGCTCCAGCACGCAGCGGCGTTATGTGCTGTTGGCTGATTTTCCAACCACGATGAACCTGGCGCAGCCCAC
>JBGSRY010000066.1:0-13899 GCA_041737325.1 Rhodoferax sp.
TGATGTCGATGCCGGTGATTTGGCCAAAGCCCAGCGGGGCCATGAAGTCGTGGATGGTGTCGACCCCGAGCTCGTTGGCCAGGGAATAAAAGTAGGCGTTGCTCGACTCCACAATGGCGCGGTGCATGTCCATGATGCCGCCTTTTTCGTTTTCCGGGCTACCAAAGCGGTGACCGCCAAACATGAAAAAACCAGGGTCGTTGATGAGCGTGCTGGCGGCGCGTTTGCCGGTGGTCAGTGCCGCCAGTGCCATGAACGGCTTGTAAGTGGAGCCAGTCGGGTAAGTGCCGCGCAGCGCCCGGTTGAGCAGCGGCTTGTCGATGGATTCATTGAGCAGTTGCCAGTTTTCCTGGTCAATGCCTTCAACAAACAGGTTCGGGTCAAACGTGGGTTTGCTCACAAAGGCCAGCACTTCCCCGGTTTTGGGGTCCAGCGCCACCAGTGCCCCACGGCGTTCGCCGTACAGGTCTTCAATCAGTTTTTGCAGCTTGATGTCGATCGACAGTTTGACCGTGTCGCCGGGGGTGGAAGGCTGGCTGCTCAAGCGGCGCGTGGCGCGGCCACCGGCTGAGGTTTCCATGGCGTTCACGCCGGTGATGCCATGCAGCCTGGATTCATAACTTTGCTCGACACCCAGCTTGCCAATGTATTCGGTGCCACGGTAGTTGGCCGGGTCATCGGACTCGTCCAGTGCTTCTTTTTCGGCGGTGTTGATGCGCCCGATATAGCCAATCACATGGCTGGCCAGCTCGCCGTAGGGGTAGCTGCGGAACAGCCGCGCCTTGATGTCCACCCCAGGGAAACGAAAGCGCTGGGCCGCAAAGCGGGCGACCTCGGCATCGGTCAAACGGCTGCGCAGCGCAATGGACTCAAAGTTCTTCCCTTCTTCACGCAGTTTTTTAAAGCGCCTGCGGTCGCGCGGGGTGATGTCCATGACCTGGGACAATGCGTCCAGGGTGCGCTCCAGATCGGGCACCTTGGAGGGCGTGATCTCCAGCGTGTAGGCCGAATAATTGCTGGCCAGCACCACGCCATTGCGATCCAGAATCAAACCCCGGTTGGGCACAATGGGGATCACCGCTGTGCGGTTGTTCTCGGCCTGTGCCCGCAAGTCGTCATGGCGCACCACTTGCAAGTAAAACAAACGCGCACCCAGCAGCCCAAAGCAAACCACCACCACCACGCTGGCCACCCACACGCGCAGCCGAAAGCGCGACAACTCAAGCTGAACGTTGCGAAATACAGTCATGGCAACCGGGTGTTTGCAGCGCGGCCGGGCCGGCGCGCCTTACAGGGGGCGATTGGCATCGGTGTCAGGTGGGCGTTTTTGTGGCCATAGCAACAGCACACTGGCCACTGGCCACAACAGGGCTTCAATGAAAGGGGCCAACAGCATGGACCAGCCCGGCGTTGAATCGCCCGCCAACAGGCGCACCAACCAGGCCAGTGCATGCAACACCATGAAGATGGGGCACACCTGTGCAGCCTGGGTTGGCACACTGAACCACAACACCCGCCGATGAATGGCGATGGCCAAAAAACTGACGCAGGTATAGGCCAGGGCGTGCTGCCCCAGCAGCGCACCCTGGTGCACATCCATCACCAAACCCAGCCCAAAAGCAGCCCCCACACTCACCCGCAAGGGCTGATGAATGGTCCAGAACACCAGCACCAGTGCCAACAGATCAGGTAGCCAGGAGGCGCGTCCCAGCCAGCCCATGTTGAGCAGCATGTTCAGGGCCAATGCAGCCACCAGACTGCTCCAGATGAACAGCGGTCGCACCGGCAACAAGAGCTGCTGGGCACGCGGCATGATCATGGTTTGGCTCCTTTGGCGGCGTGACGTGGTTCAAGCGGCGGTTCGGGGCGGGCTGCAGCCTGTTCTAACGCAGGTTGCAGCACCAGCACATGCAGGCTGCCATTCATCTTGGCCAGGGGCTGGCATTCGATACGGGCAAAAGCTGATTCGGCCCGGCGTTCAATGCGCAGCACCCGGGCCACCGGCAAACCAGGTGGATAAACCCCATCCACACCGCTGGTGGTGAGCAAATCACCGGCCACCATGTCGGTATTGGCATCCATGAAACGCAGCTCCAGCGTGCCGGCGTGTGCACTGGACTCGCCAAACGCCAGGCCACGCACCCCGGTGCGCACATTGAGCACCGGAATAGCCTGGTTGCGGTCGGTCAACAGCGTGACTTCACTGACCAGCGGATAGACCCGGGTCACCTGGCCCAGAATGCCGGTCTCGTCGAGTACCGGAGCACCTGGCAACACCGCTGCCAGGGAGCCTTTGTCAATGACCACTTTGCGCGTGAAGGGGTCGGCCGCGTCATACAGGACCTGTGCGGCCAGGGCCGGCACATTGACACGTGCACGCAAGCCCAGCAAGACGCGCAGACGGGTGTTTTCAAGTGCCAATTGCTCCACTTGCAAAGCGCGCTGGGACTGCAGCCCGAGCTGGTACTGTGCGGCGGCCTGTTGGCGCTGGGAGTCGTCAAGCGACTGAAAATGTTGACCGATGCCCTGCACCCACAGCACCGGGCGCAGCATCAACCATTGCAAGGGGTAAATCACACCAGCGGTCACACTGCGCAGTGGCTGGGTGACCCGAAAACGCACATCAGCCACCATCAGCAGCAGCGCCAGGGCGCTGAACAGGACCAATTTGGAAAGCGCCGACGGGCCTTGTCTGAAAAACGGTGGTGGGGTGCCGTCCAGCGTACCGAGAGGCATCGCTGCGTGCCCCGATTATTCGTTAGTGAAGATCGAGCCCAGACGCTCCATCTGATCCAGCGCGATGCCGCAACCGCGCACCACACAGGTCAAGGGGTCTTCGGCCACCAGCACCGGCAGACCGGTTTCTTCCGACAACAAGCGGTCCAGGTCACGCAACAGGGCGCCGCCGCCGGTGAGCATCATGCCGCGGTCGGCAATGTCGGCACCGAGTTCAGGCGGGGTTTGCTCCAGCGCATTTTTCACCGCCGACACAATGTTGTTGATCGGGTCGGTGAGCGCTTCCAGAATTTCATTGCTGGAAATGGTGAAACTGCGTGGCACACCCTCAGACAGGTTGCGGCCACGTACCTCCATCTCACGCACTTCGCTGCCGGGAAAGGCCGAGCCGATGTTTTTCTTGATGGCCTCCGCCGTGGGCTCGCCAATGAGCATGCCGTAGTTGCGGCGGATGTAGTTGATGATGGCTTCATCAAACTTGTCGCCACCCACCCGCACGCTGCCTTTGTAGACCATGCCGCCGAGCGAGATCACGCCGACTTCGGTGGTGCCGCCGCCGATATCGACCACCATCGAGCCACTGGCCTCCGATACCGGCAAACCGGCGCCAATGGCGGCTGCCATGGGTTCCTCGATCAAATACACATCGCTGGCACCGGCACCGAGGGCGCTTTCGCGGATGGCGCGGCGCTCGACCTGGGTGGAACCGCAGGGCACGCAGATGATGATGCGCGGGCTGGGGCGGAAGATGGAGCGCGGATGCACCATCTTGATGAACTGCTTGAGCATTTGCTCGGTGACGGTAAAGTCGGCAATCACACCGTCTTTCATGGGTCGAATGGCTTCGATGTTGCCCGGCACTTTGCCAAGCATCGCCTTGGCCTCTTTGCCAACCGCCTGAATGGTTTTTTTACCCTGTGGGCCGCCTTCGTGGCGGATGGCAACCACTGAGGGTTCGTCCAGCACGATGCCCTTGTCGCGTACATAAATCAGGGTGTTGGCAGTGCCAAGGTCAATGGCGAGGTCAGTGGAAAAATACTGACGAAAAGTTCCAAACATGGCGTAATCCTATGGGGCACACCCGGCACTTCGGCCCGCATGTCGCCCGTTAACGTGGTCAAAAGGGTGCTTTGTTTGACAAAAAACAGCGTTAAAACGCGGCTCTTTCCAAAGGCGGGATAATACCCCATTGCCCCCGTGCAACGGCTTGAATCACAGCCTTTTTGGCCTCATTTACACCCTGTTTCGATTGCCTATCCATGTCACTTTCAGCAACTGATATCGACCGCCTGGCGCATTTGGCCCGTTTGGGCTTGTCACCCCAGGAGCGCGAGCGCCTGCGCCCACAACTCAACGATTTTTTTGGCATTGTGGAAAAAATCCGCGCCGTGGACACCACCGGCATCACGCCCCTGGCGCACCCCACGGACATTCTGGCTGACGTGGCGCTGCGGCTACGCGACGATGTAGCCAGTGAGCCCAACCAGCGCGCCGCCAACCAACGCAATGCCCCGGCACTTGAAGACGGCTTGTTTCTGGTTCCCCGGGTAATCGAATAATTGGCACGGACACTTATTTCATGACGCAAATTTCAACTGATCTGCACGACCTGACCGTGGCGCAACTGGCCAAGGCCTTGGCTGCCCGCCAAGTCTCGGCGCTTGAGGCTGCCCAACATTTCCTTGCTCGTGGACGCGCTCACAGCGAGCTGGGCGCTTTTCTGGATACCCAGGAAGACGTGACACTGGCCCAGGCCCGCGCCGCCGATGCCCGGTTGGCTGCAGGCACAGCCGGTGCGCTGGAAGGCGTGCCGGTGGCCCACAAGGACATTTTTGTCACCCAAGGTTTCGCCACCACCGCCGGCTCCAAGATGCTAAAGGGCTACCAATCACCGTTTGATGCCACCGTGGTAACCCGCTTGGGCACGGGCGTTGTCGGGGCCACGCCCGGTGCGGGCATGGTGACCCTGGGCAAGCTCAACTGCGATGAATTTGCGATGGGCTCGGCCAACGAAAACTCGGCCTATGGCCCGGTCAAAAATCCCTGGGATCGCACGCGCACCCCGGGTGGCTCCTCAGGTGGCAGTGCCGCTGCGGTGGCGGCACGCTTGACACCAGCCGCCACGGGCACCGACACCGGTGGCTCGATTCGACAACCCGCATCGTTTTGCGGCATCACCGGCATCAAGCCCACCTACGGGCGCGCTTCACGCTACGGCATGGTGGCGTTTGCCTCCAGCCTGGACCAGGCCGGGCCGCTGGCGCGCACCGCCGAAGACTGCGCCTTGCTGCTCAGCGCCATGTGTGGCCCCGACGCAGACCGCGACTCGACCTCGCTGGATGCACCGGCTGAGGACTTCACCCGCAGCCTGAACGACGACCTGGCTGGCCTGCGCATGGGTGTGCCTGCCGAATTTTTTGGTGAGGGCTTGGCCCCGGACGTGCGTGCTGCGGTGGAAGCGGCCCTCAAAGAATACGAAAAGCTCGGGGTCCAACTGGTGCCGATTTCATTGCCACGCACCGAGCTGTCGATACCGGTGTACTACATCATTGCACCGGCAGAAGCCTCCAGCAATTTGAGCCGTTTTGATGGTGTCAAGTTTGGCTTCAGGGCTGACCAGTTCACCGACTTGAATGACATGTACCTGCAAACCCGGGCGCAGGGTTTTGGTGCTGAGGTCAAACGCCGCATCATGATTGGCACGTATGTGCTGAGCCACGGCTATTACGATGCTTACTACCTGCAAGCACAAAAAATCCGCCGCATGATTGCCGACGATTTTCAGCAGGCTTTCAAGCTGTGTGATGTGATTGCCGGGCCAGTGGCCCCCACCGTGGCCTGGCAGCTGGGCGGGCACACCGACCCGCTGGCCGATTACCTGGCCGACATCTTTACCCTGCCGGGTTCGCTGGCTGGGCTACCCGGTATGAGTGTGCCGGTGGGTTTTGGCGCAGGGCATATGCCGGTAGGGATGCAGCTGATAGGCAACTACCTGAACGAGTCGCGCTTGCTCAACGTGGCACACCGTTTCCAGCAAGCCACCGATTGGCACACCGCCAAGCCGCACGGAGTCTGAACATGAATACAACTGCCCAAGAAAAAAAACCTGCCAGCAAATCGCTACTGGTGCAAGGCTACGAAGTCGTCATCGGCTTTGAGACCCACGCCCAGCTCTCGACCCAATCCAAAATTTTCAGCCGTGCTTCTACAGCCTTTGGAGCCGAGCCCAATACCCAGGCCTGCGCGGTTGACCTGGCCTTGCCCGGCACGCTGCCGGTGATGAACAAGGGCGCAGTGGAGCGTGCCATCGAATTCGGTCTGGCGGTTGGCTCCCACATTGCGCCGCGCAGCATTTTTGCGCGCAAAAACTACTTTTACCCTGATCTGCCCAAGGGCTACCAGATCAGCCAGTTTGAGATTCCGGTGGTGCAAGGCGGCGCGGTGGCGTTTTACCTGGGTGACGAAAAGAAATCGGTGCGCTTGGTACGTGCCCACCTGGAGGAAGATGCGGGCAAGTCGATGCACGAAGACTTCATTGGCCAGACCGGCATTGACCTGAACCGCGCTGGCACGCCGCTGCTGGAAATCGTCACCGAGCCTGACATGCGTTCAAGCGCGGAGGCGGTGGCCTACGCCAAAGAGCTGCACAAAATCGTCACCTGGATCGGCATTTGCGACGGCAACATGCAAGAGGGCAGTTTCAGGTGCGATGCCAATGTGTCGGTGCGCAAACCCGGCGCGCCTTTGGGCACACGGCGTGAGATCAAAAACCTGAACAGCTTCAAGTTCATGCAGCAGGCGATTGATTTTGAAATCCGTTGGCAGATTGAAGAGCTGGAAGACGGTCGTGCCATTCAGCAGGCCACCGTGCTGTTCAACCCCGACACGGGTGAAACCCGCGCCATGCGCACCAAGGAAGACGCGGCCGACTACCGCTATTTTCCAGACCCCGACCTGCCCCCGCTGGTGATTGCCCCCGACTGGGTCGAGCGCGTGCGTGCCGGTATGACCGAGCTGCCGCGCGTCATGGCCGCGCGCTTCTCAAGTACCTATGGTTTATCGGATTATGATGCTGCAGCCCTTACACAAAGCCGGGATGTTGCTACTTATTTTGAAGCAGCTACACAGGCGTGCGGCCAACCCAAACTGGTGGGGAACTGGATCATGGGGGAGATATCGCGCAGGCTCAATGCGATGGATGCTGACATCACCGCCTGCCCAGTCACGCCCACGCAACTGGGGCAACTTGTGAACCGTATCCAGGATGGCACGATCTCCAACAACGCCGCCAAACAAGTGATGGACGCGCTGTGGACAGAGTCCGATGCCAAGCCGTATTCATTTGTCGCTGGGTCGTTTGCCGAGATGCGTCAAGTGGTCGATGCCCTCATCGAAGCCAAGGGCTTGAAGCAGATGAACGACACCGGTGCCTTGGAGAAAATCGTCGATAGCGTGCTGGCTGCCAACCCCAAAAACGTGGAAGAGTACCGCGCGGGCAACGCCAAAGCCCTTAACGCGCTGGTCGGGCAGATCATGAAAGGCAGTCAGGGCAAGGCGAACCCGCAGCAGGTCAATGACTTGCTGCGCCAAAAACTGGCTTGAAGGGGTGATTCAGCCGGGTGGCGGGGTTACTGCGCACGGTTGGCCGCGTTCATGTGCCACAGCGGCTGCAGGCGCAGCAGTTCGTCGTCAAAACGGGCATTGGTGCGTGCCATCTCCAGGTCTTTGTCGGTCATGAATCGGGTCTGTACGTCGAGCGCCTGGGTCACGGACTCGAGCTGTTGGCGCAGGTTCACCGGGGCGCGGCTGGGGTCTTTGGCGTAAAACGCCATTTCTTCCAGCAGCTTGGCACGCTCTGCCTGCAAGTCAGTCACCCGCTTGACGGCCGCCAGCTTGACCAGCGTGATCTGCCCCAAAGCTTCCAGCCGTTCTTTTTGATGCGCTTGCTCAGTGGGGTAACGCGCCAACAAAGCCCGGTTGCGCTTTTTCTCTTCGTCCTGGCGTGCATTTTCTTTTTGCAGCGCCCGGTTTTTTGCCTCCAACTGCTCGCGTTCTTGCGCCGTCAGGGCTGGCCCCACCCGGCTTTTCAGGGTGCCGCTGGGGTTGAGCACCTTTTGCTCACGGTCTGTGCATTCGGGAATGATTCGGTCAGAGGTCAGTTTGCGACCTCTGGCATCAATGCAGGTGTAAATGTCGGGTGTGGGTGCGGCGGTTTGAGCGCCCACCGAAGCACACAGGGTCGCCAGCAACAGGGCCCACCCGCCATGCGTGATGACCCCGTGGTGCTTCACATGCATGCTGCTTCCTTGCTGATGCCATACCGGTCGCGGTAGGCCTGCACGCGCTGCTGGGCATCCTGCAAACCTGGCACGGGGTGCCGAGCCAGATAGCACAGCAAGTCGTCCAGTCGTGCAATAGCGCACACCTGTAGCCCAAGTTGCTGTTGCACATATTGCACCGCGCTGTGGTTGACATCGTGGCCATTTTCAGTGGCTTTTTCTTGCCGATCCAGCGCAATGGCGACGGCGTGGGGCGTGGCCCCTGCGGCCTGAATCAGCGCTATCGATTCACGTGCCGCCGTACCGGCTGACATCACATCGTCAACCACCAGCACCCGGCCTTGAAGCGGGGCCCCCACCAGCGTGCCGCCTTCACCGTGGTCTTTGGTTTCTTTGCGGTTGTAGGCAAAGGGCACGTTGCGGCCCAGCCGGGCCAATTCGATCGCCACCGCCGCACCCAGTGGAATACCTTTGTAGGCGGGGCCAAAAATCATGTCAAATTCAATCCCGCTGGCGAGCAGACGCTGGGCATAAAATTGCGCCAACCGGCCCAGTTTGGCTCCGTCATCAAACAAACCGGCGTTGAAAAAATAGGGGCTCAGCCGCCCCGCCTTGGTTTTGAATTCGCCAAAGCGCAACACACCACATTCGACTGCAAATTGAACAAAGTCCTGTGCCAGCGTGTCCTGGCCCGGTGTTGAATGGGTTTGCAGTTCACTACGCTCTGTCATGGGGGATATCCTTGTTCAAATTAGTCAGCCTCAACCTGAATGGTATTCGCTCAGCCAGCAGCAAAGGTCTGCAAGCCTGGGTGAGCCAAAACCCGTTTGATTGTATTTGTGTGCAAGAAATCAAAGCCCAGGCCGAAGACGTTCAAGGACGCTTTGAGCAATTGGCAGGCTTGCAGGGGTACTTTCATTTTGCCCAGAAAAAGGGTTACTCGGGGGTAGGTGTTTACACCCGCCAGCAGCCTACCGATGTCCGTGTCGGGTTTGGTGCAGCCGAGTTTGATGCCGAAGGTCGTTATGTGGAACTTCGTTTTGATGCCGGTCACGTCAAACGCTCCATCATCAGTTGCTATTTTCCCAGCGGATCTTCGGGCGACGAGCGTCAGCAAGCCAAGTTCCGGTTTCTGGCCTTGATCTATCCTCATTTGCAGCGTCTGAAAGCCGAGCGTGAATTCATTTTGTGTGGTGATCTCAACATCGCACACCAGGAAATTGATCTGAAAAACTGGAAAAGCAACCAGAAAAATTCAGGTTTTCTGCCTGAAGAACGCGCCTGGATGACGCGGCTGTTAAGTGACACCGGCTTGGTGGATGTGTATCGACAACTGCACCCCACTGCAACCGACGCGGCCTACACCTGGTGGAGCAACCGCGGCCAAGCCTATGCCAAGAACGTGGGCTGGCGGCTGGATTACCACCTGGCCACGCCTGCCTTGGCTGCGCAAGCGCGCACGGTGGCGATTTACAAAGGGGAAAAGTTTTCGGATCATGCCCCGGTGACAATGGACTATGCGCTGACCCTCTGAAGCGAACTGCCCTGATTTAAGCCGCTAAAAAGTGAGTGTGTAAGCATATCTCCCGGGTCCGAGTGGGTCTTTAAAAACAATCGCCGAGCGATACGCATCCATTCTTCTGATTTCAGGTGCAGGGATGTCTGGCCGGCTGGATGCCACCGCCTTGGGGAGGGCTTCAGCATGGGCATGCACCACGATGAAAGTCAGCCCCTGGACTGATCCGGGTGCTTGCACTTCAAAATCCAGGCGGTTCACATCGCTTTTGGCAGAGTGTTGGATCACGCGATCGCGGGCGCGCCACCAAGCGGCAATCTCGGCCCCAGGGGCTGTCCATACCTGGCCGGGGAACTGCTGGATTTTCTTGATGTAAATCGGTATCAACCGGGTCATCAAATCATCGGTCGCAAAATTTTGAGAATGAACCGACATCACACCCAATGCACCGGCCTCATGCAAGTAGTCAAAATCCAGCTCAAACATGGCGGCTGCTTGGGCTTCATTGACGCGCAACCCAAGGTAGTTGAGGTCATCCATCTGGGTGCGGGGCAAGCCAACCAGTGCTTCTTGCGTACTCAGTGCCGGTTCAGATTCGGAAAAAAATGGCAAGCGCCCCTCTGACGCAGAGGGACCGGTGACGTTGTGATGCACTTTCATTTTTCGCAAAATTTTCTCGGTGTTTTCATCCCATGATTCGGTTGGGGCGCGAAAGCCGGTGACATTTTTGTAAGCCAATGTACCTACGATGTCTTTCATTTCAGTGGCCATGATGCCGAGTCGCTTGGCTTGCACTTCGGGTGTTTTTCCCTTGTAGCCCACATGAATTTCGCCGTGGTAGCCGATCTCGTGTTTTAACGATAGTTGATGCACCACATCGCGGTACTGGCGCGCCACACTGGTCAGTGAATAAAACGTGCCACGCAGGTTGGCTGCGTCAAGCAGGCGGGCGAAATTGACGGCATTGAAGTACTTGTCTTCGGTATCCATTTCCAGCAATTGCGCCGACACATGGCCATCTGGCCAAGCGGCCTTGAACAGGCTGGGTTCGTGTTTGAGCCACGTCATCACTGCGTCCAGCAACTTGGGCATGTCCATGTTGGGGTCGTACTCCCAACTGGACTCGGAAAAGCCAAAATAAACGCGGCGCGAAGCGCCTGTTTCCAAAAACGCAATAGCCCCATTGGAATCTTTGGGCAAGGGCTGCCGATTCCAGTTGAAATAACGCGCCGCCAGGTGCGGAGAATCAACGCGAATCGACATCTCCGACACCTCGCCCAAAAAAAGGCGTTCGCCCGCTGGCAGGGGCCAGGTCAATGGGCCATCACCAAAGGTGTTGATGAAGCGTTCGTTGTTGTCTTCGTTATTTTGCGGCAATACCTTGCCATTGACTTTGAGTTGAAATGTTTTCTCAATCAGGCCGTAGCCAGCCCAATGTCCCTTGGCGTTGCGCACCCCGGTACCCCACGTCATCAGGATGCTGCCACCTGCATCGGCAAAGGTTGTAATGGCTTGACGTTCTTGCTCGTCAAGCAACACGGCTGAGCCCAAAACCAACACACCGGGTTTCAAGCCTGACAGCAAATTGGCCCGGGATATCTCGTGGTAGTCGGCTCCCAGCGGGCGCAGGTATTCACGCCAATGTTGCTTCAATCCATCGTAGCTGGTGCCGTTTGCGGCGAAGAAAGCTTTGGTAAGGGGGCTGGAATACAGATAGACTGTTTTTAATGGCGCTGCCGTTGCCTTGAGCGCAACCAACAAGAAAATCCAGCCCAGACACCGCAGCATCCTGCGCGGTGTGAGCCCGAACCAAACCGTTGACCGATTGAATTTCATTCGACTACGTCCCTGCAACAATAATAATTCCTACAACCCACCACGGAAATCCGGCTTCCACTCGGGGTCTAGCGTACGCTCGGGTGCTTGGGGCAAAGGTGCCGCATCTTCGGTGCGTGGCTTGAAGTCCTCAAAGCTTTCAATCCAGTTGAAGGTTTCGTCTGGCAGCAAAATGCCCACCGGTGCCACAAAGACGGCCTCACGGTTTAAATCTGTTTTAAAGGTCAACCGCACCGTATCGTGCATGAACCGATTGACCAAATCGTAGGCTTGGTACAGGTTATGGCTGGAACGACTGTTTTTATGCAAAATCAGAAAAACGGCAGAGCTCGAGGCCAGCAACATGGAAGCCAGCCCAAGCCACAGCCATGCACGTGGTGCAAACATGCGGGTCAACCGCCATTGAAATTTAACTGATGACATGCTGCGGAAAAAGAAACGCGCTAATTATCAGATGAAGAGTTCACGCTAATGTGGCACTATTTCGCATCCATGCTGTTTTTTCTTGGAAGTTAATGCGATCCCGAGCAGTGTGTAATATATTTGCAGCATACGGGTGTGGGTGTAAGGCATTTTGCGATTCACACCGGTCGAATTTAAGGGTATCTGATGCAAAAAAATGATTTGGAAAACTATTTCAGAAACCAACAGGTTTCGCTGCAATGGTTGGCCGTGTTGCGTGCCATGGCGCTTGAGCTGTCGGCTTCGGCGCAGGCGGATGAGTTGCGCTTGCTTTTTTCCAAAATTGGGGAGCGATTGGCGGCTGACGTGCATTCGCAGTTTCAGGATGTCCATACGCTGTCGGAGCTGGAACAGGGTTTGAACTTTTTCTGGTCCCAAATCAACTGGGGTTGGACCAGTTTTCAAGAAGTTGGTGAGTCCATTGAAATCACGCACTCGGCAGCGCCTTTGGCCGAAGCTTTTGGTGCAGATGCCTTGGGGTGGAGTGTGGGTTTGCTTGAGGGTTTTTATCAGCACATGTTCAGATTGCTCGGTGCCAGTGCGGCCATGCAGGTGCACGATACAGGAGCCTCGCAGGCCATGACGCTGCGTTTGCGTTTTGCACGTGCGTCCGATTCAAGTGCACAGGGATGATCAAATGCCCAAGTCTTCGAGCGAATTAGTTTCATTGTTTAAGTCACTCCAACCTGACAGCACGGCGCACCACCCTGCCCCTTCCGCCTCTGCTGAAACAAAAGCGCAGCACTGGCCCCTGCTCAACACCCTTGCACCAGCTAAATTAAACGCTACGCCAGCTCTAACTGCTGATGAGCGTGCACACTGGAGCAGCCAAGAAAAACCCGGAAAACAGGGGTACAAGCCGGCCCTGTCTTTGCCCACGGTAGCCGATGACATGGCCTTGAGCCTGCAACGCATGGCAGGGCGCACGACCAGTGTGTCGCAGAATTTGAAGCCCGAGGCAAAACATGTCACTCCATCGATGACGGTGCAGCCAACACACCCTTCCACATCAACCACATCTGCAGCGACGGACTCGTCGCTGGCATCAAAGACCGAGGTGCAGAGTCGTGGGAACTTGTTTGAAAACAGCTTTCTCGAATCTCAAACCGTGCAACCTGCTCCACCTGAAGCCGCAGATGATTCAGATGCATTGGTGCGTATTTTTAAGCGACTCGAAGGACAATCAGAAAAACCGGTCAAACCGGACACCAAGCCTTCATCCTTTTGGGCACGCTTGGGTCGACGATGAGCATCATTGGTATTGTTTCCATGAAAGGTGGTGTTGGCAAAACATCCACCACAGCCAATCTTGCCGCAGCCTTGGGCGCAAGCTTGGGCCCATCGCGCGTCACTGCACTCGACCTCGACCCGCAAAATGCGTTGCACTGGCATGTCGGACTCAACAACCCGCAAGCACCTGGCATTTGTCAACAGGCGCTAACCACCGGTGCGCTGGGCAAAGCCGCCCAGTTAACACCTTATGACGTGGGCTGTCTGCCTTACGGTTCTGCGACTGAAATGCAACGGGAAGCTTTTGAGGCTCTGCTCAGTGCACAACCCGACTGGCTGGGTTCACACATCAAGCGTGCAGCACTCGACAGCGATGCGGTGGTGCTGATTGACACACCGCCGGGCTCCAGCGTTTACCTGCGCCAAGTGTTCGCGTGTGCCGACCTGATCTTGATGGTGCTCATGCCAGATGCGGGGTCATATGCCACCATTCCGGCCATGGAATCTTGGCTGGACCGCAGCGATGCCGGCCAGCCACGGCCCCCGGTGTTTTATGTCTTGAACCAAACCGACCCCCACGAGCCTTTGAATCGCGATACCACGCAGTGGCTGCAGCAACGTCTAGGACAACGCATTGCACCCGTCGGAATTCATGCTGACGCTGCCGTCAGCGAAGCCCTTGCTTTTCAGCAACCGGTGCTGGCCTATGCGCCCTACGGTCAAGCCAGCCATGACTTTGCACAACTCGCACTATGGGTGATCAATACCTTGATGGCTTTTAAGGGGCGAAAGAGCATCCGAATCGCGATGCCGTTAGTGATCAGTCCGATAATGCCCCCC
>JBGSRY010000078.1:0-3447 GCA_041737325.1 Rhodoferax sp.
AGCCCGGCAGCCACCGGCACCGGCTGCCGTGGCACACGCTGCTGTTGTCAAGTGGCTATGCCGTGGTGACCGTGTTGGCGCTCTGGTCGGTGGCGCAGGGGTGGTTTTTCCCGGCGCTGTTGCCCCAGGCGGTGTCGCTGCAAACCTGGCAACAGGCCGATTTGCAGCCGTTCTGGACCACGCTGTGGCTGGCGCTGGCGGCCAGCTTGGTGTGTTTGCCCAGCGTACTGGTTTGGCTGGAGTGGGGGCCGCAGCGCCTGAACGCCCTGTTGTACCTGCCGCTGATCGTGCCGGCTTTGCCGCTGGTGGCCGGGCAATACGCCGCCCTGCTGCATCTGCACCTGGACGGCACCGCCGCGGCCCTGCTGTGGAGCCACTTGCTGTGGGTGTTGCCCTACATGGTGCTCACCCTGATCGGGCCCTACCGGGCTTTTGATGCGCGCTTGCTCACCAGTGCCCGCGCCCTGGGCTGCACGCCGTGGCAGGCCTGCTGGCGGGTCAAGTGGCCGATCTTGCTGCGCCCCATGTTGGCCAGTCTGGCCGTGGGGTTCGCGGTGAGTGTGGCGCAATACTTGCCGACACTGTTTGCTGGCGCAGGCCGCTTTGTCACCGTGACCACCGAGGCCGTCAACCTGAGCGCTGGTGGCAACCGGCGCGTGCTGGCGGTGCAGGCCTTGCTGCAAGTGGCCTTGCCGCTGGCTGCATTCGCGCTGGCCGCACTGGCCGGCCAAGCGCTGGGGCAACATCGAAAAGGACTGCGCTGACATGCTGCACATTGACAACCTGACGATCACACTGGCGCAAAAGCCGCTTTTTTCAAAACTGTCGCTGCGCGTGGCGCGCGCCGAGGTGGTGACCCTTACCGGGGTGTCAGGCTCGGGCAAATCGACCCTGCTCAACTGGATGATTGGCGACCTGGATGCGGGTTTTTCGGCGCAAGGGGCGCTGTGGCTGGGCGGTGTGCGCTGCGATGTGTTGCCCACGCAGGCGCGGCGCATGGGCCTGTTGTTTCAGGACGACTTGCTGTTTCCCCACCTGAGCGTGGGGCAAAACCTGGCCTTTGCCTTGCCCGCCACCCGCCAAGGCAGCGCCGCGCGACGCGACCGGGTGGATCAGACCTTGGCTGGCATCGGCCTGGCCGGGTTTCATGACCGTGACCCGGCCACGCTGTCCGGCGGGCAACGCGCCCGTGTCAGCCTGATGCGCACGCTGCTGGCTGAACCCCAGGCGTTGTTGCTGGATGAACCTTTTTCCAAACTCGACGCGGTGTTGCGCACGCAGTTTCGGGCGTTTGTGTTTGAGCGCATTGCGCAGCAAGGCATCCCGACCCTGTTGGTCACCCACGACCCGGCGGATGTGCCACCGGGCGGACGGGTGATTGCGCTCGAAGACTGGCAGGGTCAGCCCCATGTTTGACCGGGCCTTGAACCACGCGCTGCAGCGCCCGTTGCGCCGTCTGGCGGGGCAATTGATGGCGAGGGGCTGGCGCGCCAACCAGGTCACTTGGGTCGGCTTTGCGCTGGGCCTTAGCGCCTTGCCGCTGATCGCGCTGGGTCACCCCGGGTGGGCGCTTTTGAGCATGGCGCTGAACCGGCTCGCGGATGGGCTGGACGGTGCGCTGGCACGCCTGACACGACCCAGCGACCTGGGCGCTTTTCTGGACATTTCGCTCGACTTTTTGTTTTACGCCGCCATTCCGCTGGCGTTTGTGCTGGCCGACCCCGCGCACAATGGCTTGGCCGGTGCGCTCCTGATCTACAGCTTTATTGGCACCGGCGGCACCTTTCTGGCCTTTGCCGTGTTGGCCGCCAAACGCGGCAGCACCAGCACCGCCTACCCCGACAAGGGGTTTTATTACCTGGGTGGTTTGACCGAAAGCACCGAGACCATGGCGGTGTTTGTGTTGATGTGTCTGATGCCGGCCTGGTTTGAGGGCTTAGCCTACGGCTTTGCCAGCCTGTGCGCACTGACCACCCTGCTGCGGATTGCTGCTGGCGTTCAGATGTTCAGATAAAACGAGACCACAACCAGGTTGTCAGGTGTTGTGAAGCATTTATAACAAATAGGCCTCTAGCCCTTGTTAATGATGGGCTACAAGCTATATATTTAATAGCAAATAACTTCAAGCCTGACTGCGCCGTCCAAACACCACCAAGGCAATACCGCCCAGCACCATGCAAGACATCAGCAGCAGGCCCAAGGTGGGGGGCTCACTGACAAACAGCGCCCCGGCCAGCGTAGCCAGCACAGGCACGCTGAGTTGCATGGCCGCCGCCCGGGTTCGGGTGAGTTGCGGCAACACCGCGTACCACATGGCGTAGCCCAGGGCTGAAGTCACTGCGCCGGACAGCACCGCATACACAAGCCCTTGTGCATCCCACTGCAGCTGCCCCAAAAACCCGGCACTTAACACCAGGGACATCGGTGCGGCACGTAAAAAATTGCCTGCCGTATCGCCGCTGGGGTCTACCGCTGCGCGGCCCCGCAGCGAGTACACGCCCCACGCCACCCCTGAGCTCAGCATGAGCAAGGCACTGGCCAGCGGCGGTGCATCGAGCCCCGGAGCCAACAGCGCCGCCACCCCTGCCAACGCCACGACCAGTCCAAGGGTTTGCCACAAGTTGAGCCGTTCACCCCGCCACAGGCCAGTCAAAATCATGCTGACTTGCACTGCACCAAACAGCAACAAAGCCCCCAAGCCAGTGGAAAGATGGGTGTACGAAAACGAGAACGCGCTGGCGTAAACAAACAACGCCAAGGCCGACAACCAGTTGCCGCCCAAGCCGGTGCGGCGGCTGGCATCGGTGCGCTGCGGCCGCTGCCGAACGTATGTCAGCACAACCAGCACCAGCGCTCCAGCCAGCAAGCGCACCAACGTAAAACTGGCCGCATCCAGGCTGGTTTGGCGCAGCGCCAAACGGCACAGCACCGAGTTGCCGGCAAAACACAACATCGCCGCCAGGGTCAGCAGGCTCAGACGCATGGCCGTCATGCGCAGCCCGCCTCCCGTACCATGACGGCTGGCTTCATGTTGGGCCACGCAGGGCAGATGCGCACATGGCATCGCTGCGCGTGGTGAAGCGATAGAAGTAATGGCCGTCGAACATGGCGTGGGTTGCTTTCAAGATCTGCGCCAGGCGTGGTAGCGCTGCAGCCAGGCCAGCACTTGCTGTGGTGCATGGGCGCGTTTCCACTCGCCGGCCACGTATTTGTTGGCTTCTGCCAGCGTCGGGTAGGTGTGGATGGTGCCCAAAATTTTGTTCAGACCCAGGCCGTGCTTCATGGCCAGCACAAATTCGGCCAGCAAATCCCCAGCGTGTTCACCCACAATGGTGACACCCAGAATGCGGTCTTTGCCCGGCACGGTGAGCACCTTGACAAAACCGTGCGCGGTGCCGTCGGCTATGGCGCGGTCCAGATCGTCAATGCCGTACTGGGTTACCTCAT
>JBGSRY010000137.1:0-2836 GCA_041737325.1 Rhodoferax sp.
AACGATTTCATGTCACGTGGTGACAAGGTGTTTGTGGGCACGGTCAAACGCATGGATAAAGGCGATTTGATTGTCGAATCGGGTCGGGTTGAAGGTCGTCTGCGTCGCGGCGAGATGATCCCCAAGGAAAACTTTCGCACCGGTGACCGCGTTCGCGCCATGATCATGGAAGTGGATTTGACCCTGCGTGGTGCACCCATCGTGTTGAGCCGCTCGGCTCCAGCCTTCATGATTGAGTTGTTTCGCAACGAAGTTCCTGAAATTGAGCAGGGTCTGCTGGAAATCAAATCTTGCGCCCGTGATGCGGGCTCCAGAGCCAAGATTGCCGTGTTGTCGCACGACAAGCGCGTCGACCCCATTGGCACGTGTGTTGGGGTGCGTGGTACGCGCGTCAACGCCGTCACCAACGAACTCGCAGGCGAGCGGGTGGACATTGTGTTGTGGAGTGAAGACCCGGCCCAGTTTGTGATTGGCGCGTTGGCTCCGGCCAATGTGAGCAGCATTGTGGTGGACGAAGAGCGTCACGCCATGGATGTGGTGGTGGACGAGGAAAACCTGGCCATTGCCATTGGTCGTGGTGGCCAAAACGTGCGCCTGGCTGCTGAACTCACCGGTTGGAAAATCAACATCCTGGATGCCGCCGAATCGGCACAAAAGCAAGCCGTTGAAGTGGATGCCAGCCGTCAACTGTTCATGGAAAAACTCGATGTGGACGAGGAAATCGCTGACCTGTTGATCGCCGAAGGTTTTGCCAGTCTGGAGCAGGTGGCGTATGTGCCGCTGGAAGAAATGCTGGAGATTGAGAGCTTTGACGAAGACACGGTCAATGAATTGCGTAACCGTGCCAAAGATGCGCTCTTGACCATGGAAATTGCCAACGAAGAAAGTGTCGGCAATGTGGCGCACGCGCTGAGCGACCTTGAAGGTCTGAGCGATGCGCAGCTGGCCAAACTTGCTGCAGGCGGTGTCCAGACGCTGGACGACCTGGCAGACCTGGCGGTCGACGAGCTGACCGAGTTGACGGGGCAGTCCGAAGACGAGGCCAAAGCCTTGATCATGAAGGCGCGTGAACATTGGTTTGCCAATGACGCTTCTTCACAAGAGTCCTGATCATGAACAAATAGTCAAGTAGCGACCCCAACGCCCGTGCGGGCGTGAAAGTCGAAACCAAAGGTTACCCAAAAAATGTCCAGTATGACCGTTGCCGAGTTTGCCAAAGAACTCAAGAAAACAACCGACACTTTGCTTGAGCAATTGAAGTCGGCAGGGGTGGCTAAATCAGCCGCATCTGACTCCCTCACAGAGGCTGACAAACAGCGTCTGTTGGGTTACTTGCAGGCCAGCCATGGCACTGCCACGGGTGAGCGCAAGAAAATCACTCTGGTCAAGAAATCAACCACTGAGATCAAGCAAGCCGATGCCTCTGGCAAGGCGCGCACGATCCAGGTTGAGGTGCGTAAAAAACGCACCTTTGTACGCCGCGATGACGCATTGGACACCCCCGCACCTGCGGCTGAAACAGAAACAGAAGTCGTTGTGGATGCAACCCCGGTGGTTGACCATGCCGAGCTGTCACGCCGTGAAGAAGAAGCGCGTCGTCAAGCCGAGCTGATTCGCCGCCAGGAAGAAGAGCTGGCTGAACGCCGCCGTCAACGCGAAGCGCAAGAAGCGGCTGCACGTGAAGCCGCTGAGCATGCTGCGGCCGAAAAAGAACAGGCTGAACGCTCTGCCGCCCAACAACAGGCCCTGCAGGCACAACCCGCGGCAGAGCAGTCACAGGCGCAAGCCCTGGCCACTGAAGCGGTTCAAGCCGAGGTGGCTTCCAAGGCCAAAATCAAGGCTGAAACCGAGCTGCAAGTGCAGACGGCAGCTACTGAAAAAGCTGCCGCCGAATCCAAAGTACTGGTGGCCCAGGAAAAGGCGCGCGCCGAAGACCTGACCGCACGTCGGCGCAAGGCTGAAGCCGAAGCGGCCGCCATCCGGTTGATGATGTCGCAACCGGGCAAAAAATTACCGCCCAAAAAAGAAGAACCCAAACCAGCCGCAGATGCCGGCAAGGCGGGCATCAAAGGCACGCTGCACAAACCAGCAGGTGCGGTTGCGGCCAAACCTGCGCCCGGCGCACCTGCACCGGCTGCAGGGGCTGCAGCTGGCGCTGGCAAAGAGGTCAAGTCTGCCAAGTTGTCGAGCAGCTGGGCCGGTGACCCGGCCAAGAAAAAAGGCATTCCCACACGGGGCGACACCGGTGCTGGTGCCGGGCGCAACAGCAACTGGCGCGGTGGCCCACGTGGGCGTCGTGGCAGCAATGACCGTGACCGCGACGACCACCACACGCAGCAAGCGCCGGTGGAAGTGCGGGTGCTTGAAGTGCACGTGCCGGAGACCATCACCGTGGCCGAGTTGGCGCACAAGATGGCCGTCAAAGCCTCTGAAGTGATCAAACACCTGATGAAGCTGGGCCAGATGGTCACCATCAACCAGCCCTTGGACCAAGACACAGCGATGATTTTGGTGGAGGAAATGGGGCACAAAGCCATTGTGGCGGCCTTGGACGACCCGGAAGCGTTCACCGACGACGAGGTGTCGCAACAACAAGCCGATGCCTTGCCGCGTGCGCCCGTGGTGACTGTCATGGGTCACGTTGACCACGGCAAAACATCCCTGCTCGATTACATTCGCCGCACCAAGGTGGCCTCTGGCGAAGCCGGTGGCATTACCCAGCACATCGGTGCTTACCATGTGGAAACCGCGCGCGGCGTGGTGTCGTTTCTGGATACCCCCGGCCACGAGGCGTTTACCGCCATGCGGGCCCGTGGTGCACAAGCCACTGACATCG
>JBGSRY010000145.1:0-2963 GCA_041737325.1 Rhodoferax sp.
TGGGTGTGCTCGAGCGCGCCTTGTCTGACGAGTATTACCGCGAGCGCATCAACCAGGTGCGGGTTGCGGTGGACCGCGGCGTGCTGCTTGGCGCAGCCATGCAGCAGGTGGGCGGATTCCCACCCATGGCCTTGCGAATGATTACGGTGGGCGAAGAGACTGGTACCCTGGACACTCAGCTCAAACACTTGGCGCAGGAGTATCGCCAGCGTTTGGCGCAATTGATCGGGACGCTGTCGGAGGTCATCAAGCCGGTGGTCATTTTGGTGGCGGGCACCTTTTTCCTGTTGCTGGTGGTGGCCTTGCTCCTGCCCATTTACGACTTGGTGCGCCAGGCGTCATTGGCATCCATGAACTGAGCGGGCAGACATCTTGGACCTTCGATTCACCCAACACAGGCCTACCCGGGTGAGCGCACGCCTGGCGCAGCGCGGCTTCTCTCTTTGGGAGCTGGCTATTTTGTTAGGCCTGCTCGGATTGGGCATGGCCGCCGGATTCGTTTTTTTGAAAGCCCAGGAGATCAACCAGCGGGAAACCAGGCGCACCCACCTGTTGGCGGCAGCAGACCGGGCCGTGATCAACTTTGTAGCCATCAACAGCCGCCTGCCCTGTCCCGACTCGGTGGGCAATGGTCTTGAGAACTGTGCGCCTGGTGTGCACAAAGGCTGGTTGCCCGCCGCCACGCTGGGCCTGGACGCCAGTGCACCTGCGCGCGGCGTGACGCGCCTGCGCTACATCGCTTACCGCGGGGCCGGTGCAGACTTGACGACGGCCGTGGACCGCTTTAACCCCGCGCGTTGGAATTACTACGCCAGCCCGTCTGCGGTGCCCCTTATCGGCACGCCACCCGTTGCCCATTTTGGTGCCTACAGCCCAGCCCAGATCAGCGTTGTGGATTTATGCCGGGGCCTGACCTTTGCCAGTGGCGACGTAGCCAGTGCAGCTACCGCCCACACGGGGACGGGCGCGGCGTTGGTCAACGTGGCCTATGCCCTGGCTGATGGCGGCATGGACCTTGACGGCACGGGCAACCTGTTTGATGGCCCTTTGAACCCGGCTGCCACGCCCGGACTGGAGTTGCCCACGCGTGTGGCTGATGCAAATTACGATGATCGTGTTGTGGCGCACGATTTTGCAGACCTGTACGACCTGCTTAACTGCGCTACCGCCAGCCGCAGTCTGGACGCGATGGGGCAAGCGGTTGAGGTCAGCAACGAAGTGCACAGCCAGGCCGAGTCGACCCGGCTGATGGCCATCATCCTGAGCGCAGTCAATGGGGTCAAAGCCCTGATTCAGACTGCCAAACTGGTTGTTTCTGGCGTGGCTCTTGGCACGGCTATTGGCGTGCTCTCGACCGCTATTGGCCTGCTGACCGGGGCGATTGTCAGTTGTATTGTTTTGGTGGGCTGTGGGTTGATTCCGGTCTATTCGGCCGCCGTGGCCTCGGCTGCGATTGGTGTCAGCTTTGCCAGCGCCACTGTTGCTTTGAATGCCGCCGCAGTGGCTTACCATGTGACGGCAACCGTTGCGACATCCATCTTGGCTCAAAAAGCATCGGCAGCGGTGGACACGAGCTCAGTCGATCTGGGTGCTTTGCTGGCACAGGTGCAAGACGAGGCCGCCAAGGCCGCTGTAAAGGCTGCAGCCTCGAACATCAAGGCCACCACAGCGGAGGGACAGATCGCGGTGGCTTTGGCATCTTACGGCCAGGCTACCACGGCTTACAGGGACAAATGGCACAGCTATAACCCCGGGTTCACATGGCGCGGCCAGCCGGACCCCAACCCTAAACCCCCTTTCTGGACCCGGCCCGTGGATGTAGACCCGGGTGATATCAAACTCGATGCCGTCGTGCGTCTGTATGTGCCCTATGGTGATGCCAAGGCTGCTGCGGTTGCGGCCGAAGGGCAATACGACACCGATCTAAAAAAATACAACGATATGCTGGGCTCCAATGCTGCAGCCAAGACAGATGCGGATGCCGCACAAGCGGCACTGGACGCAGACCCGACCAATGTGACCAAGCAAGAAGCCAACAAGACCAAGCAGCAGATTTATCAGCAGACCTTAAAGCCCGATTCGCTGGCTGAAGTAGCCCGGCTGCTCGCCAAACGCGACCAGTCCGCGCTTGACAAGCAGACTGCCATTGATGCCCGCACGGCAGCGCAGGCTCCCTATGAAGCGGCAAAAACGGCGCTCTTGGCCGCCTATACCAACTATGGTAATGACGATTATTTAGACTTTAATATCTTTACGCCTACGCTTAAAAACTATGGCACGGATGCCATTAACGCCATGACGCGAGCCTACGACGCTTATCTGACCCAAGGCCTGATTGCCAGCGAAGAGCGCAAAGTGGCCACGATTGATGCCCAGAATGCCATTGACTCTGCCAGTGCCGTGGTTTCATTGCAGGATGCCATTGCTGCCCAGCACAACAGCGGCAGCGCCACCGCCATCACTGTGCTGCAAGGGGGGGAGGTGATTCTCAAGGCCGCCGATTCAAAAGGTGGTGTGCAATGAAAGGGCCAGCACAACGCGTTCTAATGCGCGGTTTTTCGCTGATTGAACTGGCCGTCGTGCTGGTGGTGATAGGGGCATCAAGCATGTTGTTTTGGCAGTTCTTGCCGCGTCTCAAGAGCCTGCCTGTGATCGCCAAGTTGACCGCGCCCACCCTGAGTCGGGCCGAAGACGCGCTCAATGGCTTTATTTTGGCCAATAGCCGCTTGCCATGCCCTGACAGCAACGGCACCGGTGTGGAAGACTGCAGCGTCAGCGCGGGCGGGGTGCCAGTCACCTTGGGCTGGCTGCCGCACAGAACCCTGGGGCTGAGTTTGTCTGAGCACGTGCGTTACGGTGTGCACCGCGCCCCAGCAGTGCGTGTCCTGGAAGATGCTGATTTAGCAGCCGCAGGCGTGTTGAAAGATCGGCATCAACCTTTGTTGCCGCCAGGGTTCACCTCA